>NZ_JBHWMB010000075.1:0-36693 GCF_042730015.1 Streptomyces sp. NPDC059957
GCGCCGCCCCACGCGCGTAGCTCTGCGGCGATGTCGAGCATCAGCGGATGTACTCGCGGCGCGGGCTCTGCCCGGGGATGACCGGTCTCGGCGGCAGGACGGGCGCCGCCGCGGCGTGCGCGGGGGCGACCGTACGGGTGGGGGCGGTGCGTGTGGGGGCGGTGCGGGCCGGGCCGGGGTACGGCTCGGGCTGTGACGGGTGGGGTCCCCGTCCGCGGGCGCCGAGCAGCATCGCGGCGTGGGCGACGCTGGCGAGGGTGGCGTGGTGGTGCCAGCCGCGGAAGGAGCGGCCTTCGAAATCACGGATTCCGGCGGGTTCGCAGACCTCGGTGAAGTCGAGCGCGACCCGGTCGGTGAGTTTGGCGAGGAGGAACAGCTGCGCGAGCGGCCGGTCCCCGATGTTGGTGATCCAGAACTCCGAGGGCAGCAGGGCCGCCTCGGTCCAGGCCCCGACGAGCAGCAGCGGGGTGGGCGGGGTCGGCACGAGGCGGTCCTCCCCGGGGGTGGCGAAGATGGCGGCCGAGGTGAGCAGGGTGACCGCTCCCTCGGCGCGGCCGTGTCTGGTCCATTCGACGACGCGCCGCTGGGAGCGCAGGGAGTCGATGAGCTCGCGGGCCGGCGCGGTGTGCGGGCCGGGCTTGTGCCGGCCGGCCCCGCCGAAGGAGACGGGCAGGGTGCCGTCCACTTTGAATACGAAGGGGATGTCCTGCATCGCGAACGACTCGATGCACTGCGGCAGTTCGCTGTTGGAGACTTCCATCACCACGGGCCTGCGCTGGAGTTGCCAGGTGGCGGCCATCCGCTGGACCGCGTGTATCGCGTCCTGAGCGGGGGTGAGCGAGCGTGCCGTGTCGGGGATCCCGGCCCGCCGGCGCCGCAGGAGTTCCGCCGTCCAGGGCCCGGGGAGGGTGAGGGTCCATTCGACGGGGAAGCCGGCATCGCTGGAGGTGAGCCAGATGCCGCTGGCCTGCTGACAGTTGGCGGTGCGGCCCAGCTGGGGGACGAACTGCCGTCCCACACCGACCGACCGGTCGCCGGCCTTCTCGATGACCATGGGCTGCACCACCCAGGCCAGCGGGCGCTGCGCGGTGCGTTCCAGGTGCTGGGCGAGGGAGCGTCGGACGGGGGTCCAGTCCCAGGGCGACTTGCTGATGAACTGCTGCAGGCTCTGCTCGACGGAACTGGCCCCGGTTCCGGCGATGTTACGAATTGTTTTCTTTCCGTTGGTCCGCACCAGACCGTTGAGGTATACGCGGGCCCAGTTTCGCTGGTCCCGCCGAGGTAACGACTCGAAGAAGAGCGAGATCAGAACGTCGATCAATTCGGAGATTTCCTTCGTGGATTCCTCCGGCAGGACTACGCGAGACATCTGGGCCTCCCCCGCGACCAGCTAGATCCATTAGCCTACTTGACCGCGGAGAACGGCCGTAGGTCCCGGCGGCTACTTCCTGAGGTCGCTGACAGATTCGAGCCGCTCTTCCTCTACCACGAGGGGGATGGGGATCTGGTTCGCCGCATAGTAGAGCGCGATCAGGAAGTGGGCGACGAGGGTGAGCGGAGCGGAGAAGAACGCCAGGGCGACGGTGCAGGGGTAGGCGATTGCCCCCAGCCCGAAACGCACCCGGGTGGCTCGCGCGCCGTCCTTGTCCACTTGGTCGTGGAAGAGGTGCCCGAGCCGGGTGACGTACCACCAGAAGGCCATGAACGCCAAGGCATAGGCCACGGTGACGAGGCTGTAGAGGACGGCCGCCGCGTTGGCCGATCCCCCTTCTTCCATGAGGTGTTCCGCGAGCACATTGGTGGTGTACGGAACCACCGACACCACCATCAGCACCAGGAGGTTCAGGAACAGCAAAGGGCGGTCGACCCGCTTGATGTGACTGAAGATGGTGTGGTGGTTCACCCACATCACGCCGATGATGAGGAAACTCACCACATAGGCGGCGTAGTGCGGCCACTGTTCCCGCACTCCGTGCCAGAAGTCGGAGCCGGTTTCTTCCGGAACTTTCAATTCCAGGACAAGGATCGTGATGATGACCGCGAATACACCGTCACTGAATGCCTCGACCCGGCCGGTTTCCGTTTCCATGACCTCCCCTTCGCGCTTCTTGCATATATCTACGGCTGCCGTGCATACGGGGAGGGTGCGCATCCCCACCCTCCCCGCACACGCTACCCAGATTTCTGCGGTTAGCTGCCAAATCCCGCTGTCTGCCGCCAGATTCGGCCATCGCGGACCACGAGCGTTCCGAACGCGTGCTCCGGTTCGCCGTTCAGGTTCATGATCGCCCGGTAGAAGATGGTGTCGTCGGTCTCGACGTACTCCTGGAGTTCCACGAGGGTGGGCTTCACCGTCAGGTACCCGGTGAAGGTCTCGCGCACCGCGTCGATGCCGACGGAGACGCCCTCGAAGCGCAACAGCACCGCGTCGTCGGTGTAGTTCTTCATCACCGCCTCGATGTCCAGGGCGGCGATCGCGTCCATCTGCCGGACGAACACCGGGTGCAGCGTGGAGATGTCGTACTTGGGCATGTCGACTCCCTGTCAGCTCTTCGATGAGGATGGATCGGTCGGATCGGTCGGATCGGTCGGATCGGTCGAACCAGTGGGATCAGTGGGATCAGTGGGTACGGCCGGCACGGCGCAGGACGGATCCGTCCCGGACAGCGGCAGCCGCACGGTCATCCGGGTCTCCCCCGGGTGCGAGCGGGCCGTGATCGAGCCGTGGTGGCGCTGGGTCACGATGCGGTAGCTGAGGTGCAGACCGAGACCGGTTCCCTTGCCCACGTCCTTGGTCGTGTAGAAGGGTTCGAAGATCCTCGGCAGGGATTCCCCGGGAATGCCCGAGCCGGTGTCGGCGATCTCCACC
This sequence comes from Streptomyces sp. NPDC059957, assembly GCF_042730015.1. Taxonomy (NCBI): domain Bacteria; kingdom Bacillati; phylum Actinomycetota; class Actinomycetes; order Kitasatosporales; family Streptomycetaceae; genus Streptomyces; species Streptomyces sp. NPDC059957. The sequence continues at coordinate 2,870 of NZ_JBHWMB010000075.1, forward strand.
ACCATGCAGACGCCTTCGACCCGGGCGCGCAGGGTGAGGGTTCCGGCGCCTTCCATGGCGGCCGCCGCGTTGTCGACCAGGTTGGTCCACACCTGGTTCAGCTCGCTCGGGTAGCCCGTCAGTTCGGGCAGGTCCGGTTCGTACGCCCGCACGATCCCGATCCCGGCGAGCTTCGCACGCAGCACGACCAGCGTGTTCTCCAGTCCGTCGGTCACCGCGAAGCGCTGCTCGGGCGCCCGGTCGAGATTGGCGTAATCCCGGGTGGCCGACACCAGCTGCGAGATCCGCGGACCGGCCGCCCGCAGCTCGGCGGCGAGCGAGCGGATCTCCAGGAGGGCCGCCAAGTGGTCCAGGGCCGCGGGCAGGGCCGGCTCGCCGACCCCCTCCAGCCGCTCCAGCAGCCCGCCCAGGTCCAGCCCGAGGTCGGAGACCCCCGAGCCGAGCAGTCCGGCCCGCTCCGCGCCGGCCTCCTCGGCCCAGTCGGCGATCTGCTCCTCCGCGTCCGCCTGGTCCAGCGGGTCGGTGACCAGCGGCGGAGCCATCTTGTCCAGTTCGCCGGCGAGCTGGTCGAACACGGAGCGCTCGGCGGCCGTGGCGGCCGCGCCCCAGACCTGGGCGGTGCGCGTCAGCTGGTCCAGGGCGGGCGCCAGTTCCTGCGCGGCCCGGGCCACGGCGGCGGCGGGGTTGTTCAGCTCGTGCGCGAGGCCCGCCGCCAGGGTGCCCAGGGCTTCGACGGTGGCCCGTTTGCGGGCCTGGACCTCGGAGGACTTGATGCGCCAGGCCAGCACGGGGATCAGTACGGCGGCCACCCCGTGGCAGCGGGTCAGCATCTCGAAGAAGACCGGCTTGGCGTACGCCACCACGGTGGTCGCCGGTCCGCTCGCCGCGGCCGTGGCCACGTACGACCCGTCCGTCAGCAGCGGCAGTTCGCCGGTGAACCGGTGCGCGGCCGAGGGTTTGCCGTCGTGGTCCTCGGCGGCCACGCTCTCCTCCTCGGTGGAGTGCCGGGTCAGGACCTCCTCGCGGCCGTCGACGACCTTGGTCACCACGAGGCCCCCGGAGAGCAGGACGTGGAAGCCCGTGGCCTCCTCCCCGTCGCGGAAGAGGACCTCCCCGTCGGCGAGCACCCTGGGTTCGGAGACCGAGACCAGCCAGTCCAGCTGCTCCTCGGTGAGGCCCTCGAAGATCTCCAGGGCGCGCAGGGCGGTGCGGAGTGCGGCGGTGCCCGGGGATCCCGTCATGTGGTGCTCCCTTCCGTCCTGTTCCGGGCGGCCAGCCGCAGGGTGGCCAGCAGGGCGAGCGCGCACACCGCGGCGACGGTGGCCATGAAGCCGACCGAGGTGCGGTGCAGCCCGTGGATGTTGGTGAGCAGTCCGGCGAGCACCGCCGGCACGCTCATCGCGAGGTACGCGAACACGTAGACGGCGGCGGTCAGTTCGCCCCGGTGTGCCGGCTCGGCCAGTGCGCTGAGCGCGCGGAAGGAGCCGAGGAAGGCGGCTCCCCAGCCGGCTCCGAGGACGGCGGTGGCCGCGAGGAACACCGGGGCCGAGCCGAGCCCGAGCGCGAGGAGCACCAGGGCCAGCCCGCCGAGCAGGCCGAGCAGGCCGAGGACGGCGGTGCGCAGGGCCTCGGTGCGGCCCAGCAGGAGCTGGGCGGCGGTGGCGGCGCCGGCCAGGAGGGCCACGGTGGCGCCGCCGACGAGGTAGTTGGTGCTCCGGAGCAGGGAGAGGGCCAGGTGCGGGCCGAGCGAGAGGTAGAAGCCGCCGACCGACCAGACGGCCACGATGGTCAGGATCAGCACGGCGAAGCGGCCGCGCACGGCGGCGGGGATGTGGATCCGGTGCGGGACGATCTTCAGCCGGCTGCCACCGGGCTCCCGGGTGCCACCGGACCCGCCCGCACGTCCGGGCGCGCTCTCCGCCATCCGGGCCACACCGGCCAGGGAGATGACGAAGGCCCCCACGAGCAGCAGGTAGGTCAGGACGGTCGGAGCGGGCGCGTACTGCACGAGCAGCCCCGCCCCGATGCCGCCGAGGCCGATGCCCACGGTCGGCCCGGCGCTGTTGACCTGTGCGCCGAGCGCGGGCCGGGAGCGCGGAGCGAGCTCCAGCAGGGCGGCGCCCATGGCCCCGGTGGCCAGGCCCACCGCCAGCCCCTGCACGGCGCGGGCGGCGAGCAGCAGGCCGAGCCCCTGGGCCGAAGCGAACAGGCCCATGGAGACGATGGCGAGGACCAGCCCCGCGGCGAGTACGGGCCGCCGGCCGAGGGTGTCGGACAGCGAGCCGAACAGCAGGAGTCCGGCGAGCACGGTGACGGCGTACAGGGCGAAGACCACCGTGATCATGCCGGAGGACAGGCCCCACTCCTGCTGGTAGAGCACGTAGAGGGCGGAGGGGACGGAGGAGGAGAGCATCAGCAGGACCAGGACCGCACCCACCACCCGGAAGCCGGAGCTTCCCGGTACGCCTGCGGAGCCGGCGGGGCCTGCGGGGCCTGCGGGGCCGGGAGCTGGACGCAAGGTGTCCCCCGTGGTGGTCGCGGACGGCACGGTCCGTGCTGTCGTGGGCAACGGTTCCACTGCTTCAACTCCCCCGTCGTGGGCGGTCAGGCGGGTGCCTGCACGGCCCTCGTGAGCGCGCGGGCGGTGAGTACGCCCGCGAGGTGGCCGAGGTACTCGGCCGAGGTGCCGCGCCCCGGGACGAACAGCTCCCGGGGCTCGGCGCGGAAGGCCGCGAGCACGGCCTCCGTCGTGTACGGGCCCCCGCCGAGCCGTTCTTCGACCCCGCGCAGCCGCAGTGCGCGGGCGGTGGCCCCGGTGACCGCGATGCGCGGCCCGTCGGGGGTGATCCGTACGGCGGCGGCGCAGACCGGGTAGCGGGTCGCCCGGTCGGCGGTCTTCTCGAAGGCGGCGGCGCGGCCGGCGGCCGGGACGAGCAGGGCGGTGATGACGGTGCCCGCCGGGACGCCGGAGGCGGCCAGTTCCTCGGCGGTGAGCGTCGACGCTCCGCCCGGCCCGGCCAGTTCGGCCGTGGCTCCGGCGGCCATGGCCGCGACGGGCAGGTCGGTGGCCCGGCCGGTGGCGGCGAGGTTGCCGCCGACCGTGCCGAGGTTGCGGACCTGGGGGTCGCCGTTGGCGCGGGCCGCGGCGGCGATCTCCGGCGCGTCGGCCCGCAGCAGGGGGTCCGCGGCCAGTTCGGCCAGGGTGGTCATCGACCCGATCCGGATCCCGGCGGGGGTCCACTCGATCCCGCGGAGCTCTTCCAGCCGGCGGACGTCGACGAGCAGGGAGGCCCGGTCCTCCCCGGTGCGCAGGCCGGGCAGCAGGCTCTGCCCGCCGGCCAGCACCCGGGCGCCGGCGCGGCCGGCCAGCAGGGTCAGTGCCTCGTCGAGGCCGACGGGGCGTACGTAGTCGAACTCGGTGAGGATCACTGGGCTTCCCCTCTCAGGCGGCGCCAGACCTTCTCGGGGGTGACGGGCATGTCGATGTGCCGGACGCCCAGGTCGGACAGGGCGTCGACGACGGCGTTGACGACGGCCGCGGCGGGCGGCACGGTGGCGATCTCGCCGGCGCCCTTGGCTCCCAGCGGGTTGTGCGGGGAGGGGGTGGTGGTCTTGTCGAGGGTGAAGAAGGGCGCGTCGGTGGCGCGCGGCAGGGCGTAGTGGTTCAGGTCGCGGCTGACGAGCCGCCCGTCCGGGTCGTACTCGGCGTGCTCCATGAGGGCCTGGCCGAGGCCGTGCAGGATGCTGCCCTCGATCTGCCCGAGCACGATCTTCGGGTTGCCGATGTTGCCCGCGTCGTCGACGGCCGTGTAGGCCACCACCTCGGTCTCGCCGGTCAGTTCGTCGATCTCGACGACCGCGACGTGCGTCCCGAAGGGGTAGTTGAAGTCCGGCGGGTCGAAGTGGGTGGTCTCGTCGAGGGCGGGCTCGATCTCGGGCGGCAGCCCCCAGCCGTACCACATGGCCATCGCCAGCTCGGCGAAGGTCTTGGTGTTCTCCTCGTTGCCCTCTTCGAAGACCTTGCCGTCCGCGTAGACGACCTTGTCCTCGGGGACGCCGAGGAAGACGGCCCCGGCCTTCACCAGCTTGGCCTTGATCTTCCGGGCGGTGAGGGCGATGGCCGGCGCGGCCATGCTGTAGGAGCGCGAGCCGTAAGTGCCCTGCCCGTACGGGGCTTTGAGCGTGTCCCCCTCGTACACCTGGACCGTCGCCGGGTCGATGCCGAGCTCGTCGGCGGCCACCTGCGCGAAGACGGTGCCGTGGCTCTGGCCGGTGGAGGCGGAGCCGACGGTGACGGTGACCTCGCCGGTCGGGTGGACGCGGATGTTCGCGCTCTCCCAGGTGCCGCCGAGCATGCCCTCCTTGGACATCCGGGTGGAGGGGCCGACACCGCAGATCGCCACGTAGGAGGCGATGCCGACGCCGAGCCGCTTGCCGCGGGCGCGGGCCTCGGTCTTTCGGGCGGGCATGTCGGCGTAGCCGGAGAGCTCGATGGCCCGGTCGAAGTTGAGCTGGTAGTCGCCCGAGTCGTAGGTCCAGCCCAGGCCGTTGTCGTACGGGAACTTCTCCTTCGGCACCAGGTTCTTGCGGCGCACCGCCGCCGGGTCCATGCCGATCTCCGAGGCGTAGCGGTCCACGAGCCGTTCCATCAGGAACGCGGCCTCGGCGCGCCCGCTGCCGCGCTGGGCGCCGAGCGAGACGGTGTTGGTGAAGGCCGCGTAGACCTCGCAGAAGGCCGCGTCGATGTCGTACATGCCGCTGATGGAGCGGCCCATCAGCGCGGTGGCGACGCCGGGGCCGATGGTGGAGGGGTAGGCGCCGAGGTTGGCGTAGCTCGTGCAGCGCACGGCGGTGATCCGGCCGTCGCGGGTGCCGGCCAGGGTGACGTGCTGGCGGTGGTCGCGGCCCTGGACCGTGGAGTTCATCAGCCCGGTGCGGGTGTCGACCCATTTCACCGGCCGGCCGAGCGCCTTGGAGAGCAGCAGGACCAGCGGCATGTCGGGGTACAGGTACCCCTTGGTGCCGAAGCTGCCGCCGACGGTCGGGGCGACGACGCGGAGCTTGTTGAAGGGGATGCCGAGGACCAGGGCGGAGAGCAGGAAGCGGTGGTTGTGCGGGCCCTGGGTGGAGGCGTACAGCGTGTACTCGCCGGTGGCGGCGTTGTAGTCGCCGACCGCGCCGCGCGGCTCGATGGGGCTGTTGATGGTGCGCTGGTTGACCAGGTCCAGCTCGACGGTGACCTCGGCCGCGGCGATGGCCGCGTCGGTGCGGTCCTTGTCCCCGCAGGTCCAGTACGCGTTCAGGTTGCCGGGGACGGCCTCGTGGAGCTGGGGGGCGCCTTCGGCGAGGGCCTCGTCGGCACGGGTCACCACGGTCAGCGGCTCGTACTCGACGGAGATGGCGGCGAGGGCCGCGGCGGCCTGGCGCGGGGTCTCGGCGACGACCGCGGCGATGGGGTCGCCGACGTGGCGCACGGTGTCGCCGGACAGCACCGGGCGGGAGCCGGGAAGTCCGTAGGGGTGGGGCGGGAAGTGGCTCTCGACCCCGCCGGGTATCCAGATGCAGGGCAGCGGCATGACGTCGGTGAAGTCGGCCGCGGTGGCCACCTTCAGCACGCCCGGCAGCTGCTCGGCGGCCTTGGTGTCGATGGAGAGGATCCTCGCGTGGGCCACGGGGCTGCCGAGGATCGCCATGTGGGCGGTGCCCGGCAGGTCGATGTCACCCACGTACGTGGCCTCGCCGCGCAGCAGCTGCGGATCCTCACGGCTGTCCAGCGGCTGTCCGAGCAGGCCGTTGCCCTGGAGCGGGGTCTCCCCCGTGACTGCGGTCATCTCCCTCACCCCTCCTGTCCGGACGCGGCGGTGGCCTTCTCCACGGGCGCCTGCTCCACGGGCACCTGCTCCACGGGCACCTGCGCGCGGGCCGCGGAGCAGGCGCGCTGCACTCCTCGTACGACGCTGTGGTAGCCCGTGCAGCGGCACAGGTTGCCGGTGAGCCACTCGCGGATCTCGGGCTCGGTGGGCGGCTCGCGGTCGGCGGCGGCGTCGACCAGTTCGCCCAGGGCCATGACCATCCCGGGGGTGCAGAAGCCGCACTGGGTTCCGTGCTCCTGGCGCAAGGCCTCCTGGAGGCCGCTGAGTTCACCGCCGGGGGTGGTGACCCCCTCGATGGTGGTCACCGCGGAGCCGGCGGCCGCCACGGTGAGGATCAGGCAGCTCTTGACGGAGCGGCCGTCGAGTTGGACGACGCAGGTTCCGCACTGTCCGGTGTCGCAGCCGACCTTGGTACCGGTCAGCCCGAGGCCGTCGCGGAGCCGTTCCACGAGCAGTTCGTTCGGCTGCGCCGTGAACTGCTCGGGTCTTCCGTTGACGTTCAGTGAGAGGTCCATGCCAGCGCCTGCGCTTCCGTGAGCGGCCGGTTGAAGAGGGGCCCGCCGGGCTGCTGGAGAATTCCCCCGGAGTGCAGCGGGCCGGTGTCCACGGGAGCGAATCCGAGATCCGTGATGATTCCCGCGACTATTTCTTTGGCTTTCCCGTCGTCGCCCGCCGTGAAATGGGCCAGGCGCGGCCCCGAAGCGGTTCCGGCGACGGCGAGCGTCTCGAAATGCATGGTGTTCAGAGACTTCACGATCCGGGTCCCCGGATACCATTCGGCGACGAGTTCGCTGGATCCCCGGCCGCCGAGGTCCCGGGGGGCGCCCGGCCCGCTGAACGCGTTGGTGGCGTCCACGAGCACGGTGTCCCGTACGGCGTCCGGGGGCAGCAGCCCCTGCACGCTGTCGAACGGCAGCATCAGTACGAGGACTTCGGCCCGGGCCGCCGCCTCGGCGGGGTGCGCCGCCGAGGCCGCGGGGCCCAGTTCGGCCAGCAGGGCCGCGAGGCTCTGCGGGCCCCGGGCATTGGCGAGCACGACCTGGTGGTCCGCCGCCACGAGGATCCTGGCCAGGGTCGATCCGATCCGGCCTGTGCCGATGATGCCGATCCGCATGGGGGCTCCTCAGGTGGTCTCGGTGCGGGCGGGGCAGGTCGGCCGGGGACGTCAGTCCATTCCGATCCAGACCGACTTGGTCTGGGTGTAGCTCTCCAGGGACTCGGGGCCGCACTCGCGCCCGTAGCCGGAGGCCTTGTAGCCGCCGTAGGGCACGGCGGGGTCGTACTGGTTGTAGCAATTGACCCAGACGGTCCCGGCCTTGATCTGCGAGGCGACCCGGTGGGCGCGCCGCAGGTCCTTGGTGTGGACGCCGGCGGCGAGGCCGTACGCGCTGTCGTTGGCGATGCGCACGGCGTCCTCCTCGGTGTCGAAGGGGATGATCGACAGGACGGGTCCGAAGATCTCCTCCTGGGCGATCCGCATGCCGTTGTCGACGCCGGTGAAGATGGTCGGCAGGAAGTACAGGCCTTCGGACGAGGCCCCTTCCGGGGTCCAGCCGGTGCCGCCGGTGCGCAGCACGGCGCCTTCCTTCTCGCCGACCTCGATGTACGAGCTGACCTTGTCGAACTGGCCGCGGTGGGCGAGCGGTCCGAAGAGGGTGGCCGGGTCGCGCGGGTCTCCGGGCAGCAGGGCGGCGGCGCGGGCCACGAGCCGTTCGACCATCTCGTCGTGGATCGGGCGGTGCAGCAGCAGCCGGGAGCCGGCGGTGCAGATCTCGCCCTTGTTGTAGTAGATGCCGAAGAAGGCGAGTTCCTCGGCGGCGTCGAGGTCGGCGTCGGCGAAGACGATGTTGGCGGACTTGCCGCCGAGCTCCATCGTCACCTTCTTCAGGGTGCCGGCCGCCTTGCGGATGATCGACTGGCCGACCGAGGTGGAGCCGGTGAAGGCGATCTTGTCGATGCCGGGGTGGCCGGTGAGGGTCTCGCCCAGTTCCACGCCCGGACCGGTGATGACGTTCAGCACGCCGTCCGGGATCTCCGCCTCCTGGAACAGCTCGGCGATCTTCAGGGCGGTGAGCGGGGTGGCGGGCGAGGGCTTGTGGACCACCGTGTTCCCGGCCGCGAGGGCCGGGGCGATCTTCGTCATCGACAGGAGCAGCGGGAAGTTGAAGGGGGTGATGGCGCAGACCACGCCCAGCGGTTCGCGCAGGGTGTAGGCGAGCTGCCCGCCGGCCGGGGCCCGGGAGGAGCCGTCGACCCGGGTCACGGCGCCGGCGTAGTAGTGCATGAGCTGGGCGGCCATGGGGGCGTCGACCGTGGAGGAGAAGGCGAACGGCTTGCCCATGTCCACGGTCTCCAGCATGGCGATCTCTTCGAGGTCGCGCTCGATGAGCTCCCCGACCCGGTTCAGTCGCAGCGCGCGTTCCTGGGCGGACAGTCTGCTCCAGGGACCTTCCTCGTACGCCGTGCGGGCGGCGGCCACGGCCGCGTCCGCGTCGGCGGCGGCGGCCTGGGCCACCGGCACGATCTCCTGGCCGTCCACGGGGCTGATGTCCGGTTCGGTACGGCCGTCCCGGGCCTCGACCCAGGTGCCGCCGATGAACAGTTTCCCGGGGTTGGCCAAGGGCTGGTCGCTGAGCGCGCGCTTGGTCATGGCTGTGGCTGCCTTCCGGTTTCGGGTGCGAGGGGCAGGGCGCCAGGGGGAGACACCCCTGATGGCTAGCCCTGCGCGAGCTGACGTAAGAACGTCTCCGCGAGGGCCTTGGAGGAGTAGGGGTTCTGGCCGGTGGTGAGCTTGCGGTCCACCACCACGTGCGAGTCCCAGATGGCGTCGGCCTTCTCGTAGCGGGCGCCGAGCCGGGTGAGTTCGGCCTCCAGGATCAGCGGGAGGCGGCCGGCCATGTTGGTGACGAGCTCCTCGCTGTGCGAGAAGGCGGTCATCCGGTAGCCCGCGAAGGGCCACTGGCCCTCGCCGTCGCGCAGGGCCAGCAGGGCGGTGTGCCCGTGGCAGACGGTGGCCAGCGGCTTGTCCTGGGCGATGGCCCAGCGCAGGATCTGCGCGAGTTCGTCGGACTTGGGCAGGTCGCCGATGGCCCCGTGGCCGCCGCTGATGTAGATGCCGTCGTAGCCGGCGATGTCCTTCTCGCCCAGGGTCTCCAGGGCGATCGGGTTTCTCAGCTGCGGGGTGTTCTCTATGACGCGGCTGTACTCCTGGGCGCTGGCCGTGTCCGTGTCCGCGGAGCCCTGGGGGCGGACCCACTGGAGGAACTGGGGGTCGATGCTGGTCTGGTCGACCGTCGGGGTCCGCCCCGCGATCGTCGCCACGTCGACGGTGTGGCCCGCGTTCTTGAAGAGGGTGTAGGGAACGGCGAATTCCTCGGCCCAGAAACCCGAGGGATGTTGTTCCCCGTCCAGCAGATGAAGCGTGGCCTTGGCCGTCATGACGACGAGAATCTTCATGACTCTCTTCTCCTTCGTCTGGATTCGCTGCCGATTCAACACGCCCCCCGCAAGGGGCGTAAGGGGGAGGCGTCAGGCACGCGATACTTCGTCACGTGCGTCCAACGCGGAGATGATGGTGCGGAATTCACCGACCAGAGGGTGGTCGGGATGGGCTTCGGAGAATATGCGTTCCCCGTAGAGCGCTGCCATTTCCGGAACGTAGGGCAGGATTCCGGCCAGGGGCGTGCGGTAGACCTCCTCCGCCCGCCGCCGGGCGGCCGTCCGGTCGATGCCCTCGGGCGCCATGCTCATCACCAGGGTCCGCCGGCAGGCGAGCCGGCCGGTCAGGGCGATGGTCTCCTCGACGCCGAGGAGGTCGATCCGGTCGGCCCTGGCCATGATCAGGAGTACGTCGGCGCTCGCCATCGCGGTGACCGACTCGTTGTTGAGCCCGGCGTGGGTGTCGAGCAGCAGGACGTCCAGGGCGTGGTGCACGGCCAGCCGGTCGAAGCCCTCGGGCAGCAGCCCCACGTCGTAGCCGGTGGTCATGAGTTCCCGCAGGGCCGCCGTACCGGTCCGCGCCGGCACGACGTACAGGCTGCGGCCGCAGCCCGTGCGGACCTCTTGGGCGGCGGCCTCGATCTCGCACCGGCCGAGCAGGTAGTCGGCGAGCGAGGGGCCGGGGCCGAGCCGGAAGAGCAGGTCCAGGGTGGGCGACTGGATGTCCGTGTCGATCACCCCCACCCGGCGCCCCTCGGCCGCGAGGAGCAGGGCCAGGTTCGCCAGTACCGAGGACTTTCCGGTACCGCCGCGGTACGAGTGCACCACGATGGTCCGGGTCATCAGGCCACGACCTGGCGATCGGCGCCGCCCGCGTGCGGCCCCCGCGCCGCGCGTGGCCGGTGCAGGGCCAGCATGGTGACGTCGTCGTGCTGTTCGGCTGTTCCGGTGTGTTCGCGTACGGCCGTGTCCATCCGTTCGACCACCTCCCTGCCGCTGACCGGTGGGCCGGACAGCAGCTCCAGCATCCGCTCGTCTCCGAGGAAGCTGCCGCTGGGGCAACGGGCCTCGGGCACTCCGTCCGTGAACACGAAGAGGGTGTCTCCCGGGTTCAACTGGGCGTAGCCGAGCGTGTACACACAGTCCGGGAGCACCCCGACGGCGGGGCCGGTGACCTCCAGGGTGCGCGGCTCGCCGCCGTCCGCGTCCAGCAGCAGCGGCGGGTTGTGGCCGCCGTTGATGTAGACGAGGGATCCGGTGAGCGGGTCGAGCACCCCGAAGAAGAGGGTGGCGAAGTAGCCCTGCCGCAGGTGGTTGCGGGTCAGGTAGCCGTTGGTGGCGGTGACCGCGTTGAGCAGCGGTGTGGCACCGACCACGGGGATGCGCCGGCTGTTGCCGGTGCGGCCGGCGGCCACCAGGTGCTGGAGGCCGCTGTTCTCGGCGGTGTGCCGCAGCAGGGAGCGGATGAGCGCCATGAAGAGCGCGGCTCCGACCCCCTTGTCGCAGACGTCGGCGACGACGAAGGCCAGGCGCCGGCCGCGGGAGAGCTCGAAGACGTCGTAGAAGTCTCCTGCGACCTGCCGGGCGGGCCGGAAGCAGACGTCGATCTCCCAGCCCTCGGGGATCGGCAGTGATTCCGGCAGGAACCCGGCCTGAATCTCGCGCCCTATCTCCAACTCCTTCTCGTATCCCATCAGTTCGGCGCGGGCGTCGGCTTCGCGCAGGGTGCGGCCGAGTCCGGCGCGCTCCGAGCAGCTGTGCAGCCGGGCCCCGACGAGGGCGGGCAGGAAGGGGGGTACGAGGTAGTCGTGCCCGATCCGGACGTGTTCCTCCAGGGCGGCGAACTCCGTCACGGTCCAGACGACCACGATGGGCGCCCCGGCCCAGCGGCGCAGCCGGCGCACGGCGGTCCGTACGGACTCTCCGTCGGCCTGGGCCGGGGCGAGCAGTACGTCCGCTTCGGGCAGCTCCTCCAGTGGGCCGGCCAGCAGTTCGGCCAGCGTGCGCGGGACGAGTGCCGCTCCCATCTCCTCCAGTGCTCCCAGGAGTTCGAGGGGTGGTGGCGGGTACTCGTCGAGGATGATCACGGTCGTGGAGGGCATGGGTCAGTCCCCTCAGCCATCACAGTCAGCGTGCTGATGTTGCGGCCGTCCCTGCGTACGTAGTCGAACTCGTCCACGCTGGTCAATGCGAGGTGGATGCCGAGTCCGCCGATCCGGCGCCGCTCGGGAGCGGTGTGCGGTTCGGGCGGCAGTCGCCCCTGGACCGGGTCGAAGGCCGGGGCGCCGTCCTCTATGGAGATCTGTACCCGGCCCGGCCCGGAGCGGCCCCGGACGGTGATCCGTCCGTCGCCGCTCCGGTACCCGTGCATCACGATGTTGGTGGCCAGCTCGTCCACGGCCAGCCGGATCCGGTACGAGGCGCCCTTGCCCAGGCCCGCGCTCCCGGCCAGCCGCAGGACGAGCGCGGCGATGTCGCCCAATGCCCCCAGGGTGGCGGGCACATGAAGCTCGGCGGACATCCTCGCCGTCTTGACCGCCTCGTCCATCGGACTCAGTCGTCGGAGAGGACGACGCTGCGGTCGAGACCGGCCGTCCGGATGGTCCGGGCGACGGGCTCGATGGCGCCGACCACCTTGATGGTGACGTGCTCCCCCACCTTCTGCTGGGCGAAGACCAGGGAGCGCAGTCCGGCGCTGGCCATGTAGCCGACGCCGGCCATGCGGATCTCGACGGTGCTGGTGCCGTGGCCGGCGGCCTTCTCGATGGTCTGGTGGAAGTCCGGCGCCGTCTTGGCGTCCAGTTCGCCCTCCAGCTCGATCACGGTGGTGTCGCCCTCGATGCTCAGGGACACGGAAAGCGGCATGTCAGGTCTCCTTCGGTGTGTTGACCAGCGCTCGGGCTGGGGCGCGGGCTGGGGCGCGGGCTAGAGCTCCGCGTCGGGCGTGCGGCCGACCAGGATGACGACCGAGCGCGGACCGATCAGGTACTTGCCGGCGTTCTCCAGTTCGAGTTCGGCGCCGGGGGTGCGGATGTCGTACGGGGCCTCGGCCCCGGTGTCCGCGAACAGGTGCCAGCTGCGACCGCCCGGGAGGGCGGGCAGTTCCAGGTCGTGCGCTTCCCAGTGGGAGTTCATGGCCGCGTACACCACGTCGTCGTCGCCGGTGCCGCAGCGGGCCACCGCCAGCAGCCGGCTCTCCGCCGACCAGTCGGGCTGCCAGGCCCGCTCCCCGTGCCAGCTGATGTCGGGCAGTCCGAGGCTGTCCCGGAGCTGTCCGGTGGGGTGGGAGGTGGAGCGCAGTTCGCGGTGGTGCTTGCGGAAGGCGATCATCTCCCGGGTGAACCGGAGCAGTTCGGAGTTCTCGTCGACCTGGCTCCAGTCGAACCAGGACAGTTCGTTGTCCTGGCAGTACGTGTTGTTGTTGCCCTGCTGGGTGCGTGCCACCTCGTCGCCGGACAGCAGCATCGGGATGCCCTGACTGGTGAAGAGGATGGCCAGGGCGTTCTTCATCTGCCGCAGCCGCAGCGCGGCCACCTCGGGATCGTCGGTCGGTCCCTCGGCTCCGCAGTTCCAGCTGGCGTTGTCGTTGCCGCCGTCGTTGTTGCCCTCGCCGTTGGCCTCGTTGTGCTTGTCGTTGTACGAGACCAGGTCGGCCAGGCTGAAACCGTCGTGCGCGGTCAGGAAGTTGACCGACGCCGAGGTCCCGCGGCTGGAGTAGAGGTCGGGCGAGCCGGCGAGCCGGGTGGCGAGTTCCCCGGTGACCCCGGGGTCGCCCTTGAGGAAGCTGCGCACGGTGTCGCGGTACTTGCCGTTCCACTCCGCCCAGCGGCCGTACGCCGGGAAGTTGCCGACCTCGTAGAGGCCGCCGGCGTCCCAGGCCTCGGCGATGAGCTTGGTGTGCCGCAGCACCGGGTCGTAGGCGAGCAGTTCCAGGAGCGGCGGGTTGGGCAGCGGCGTGCCGTCCGGGGAGCGGCCGAGGATGGCCGCGAGGTCGAAGCGGAATCCGTCGATGTGGTAGTCGGCGACCCAGTGGCGCAGGCAGTCGAGTACGAAGTTGCGCACGACGGGGTGGTTGCAGTTGACGGTGTTGCCGGTGCCGCTGAAGTTGAAGTAGTACCCCTCGGGCGTGAGCATGTAGTACGTGGCGTTGTCGAGCCCCTTGAAGGAGATCGTGGGGCCGTGCTCGTTGCCCTCGGCCGTGTGGTTGAAGACGACGTCGAGGATGACCTCGATGCCGGCCGCGTGCAGGTCCTTGATCAGGGTGCGGAACTCGTCGCCCTGCATGCCGTAGCGTCCGGTGGCCGCGTAGCCCGCCTTGGGGGCGAAGAAGGAGACGGTGTTGTAGCCCCAGTAGTCGAAGAGCTGCTCGCCCGTCTCCGGGTTGGTGCGCGGGTTGTCGCTCTCGTCGAACTCGAACACCGGCAGCAGCTCTATGCAGTTGATCCCGAGCTCCTTCAGGTACGGGATCTTCTCCCGCAGCCCCGCGAAGGTGCCGGGGGCGGTCACCTGTGAGGAGGGGTGCCGGGTGAAGCCGCGCACGTGGGTCTCGTACACGACGAGGTCCTCGGCGGGGATGCCCAGCGGGGTGTCGTCGCCCCAGTCGAAGTCCTGGAGGCAGACGCGGGAGCGGTACTGGTAGCCGCGGCTGCGGTCCGGCTCCACGCCCCACACGTCGCGGCCTGCGATCAGCCGGGCGTACGGGTCGGAGAGCACCTGGCGGGCGTCGAAGCGGTGGCCGGTGACCGGGTCGTAGGGGCCGTCGGCCCGGTACCCGTACTCGATGTTCTCGTGGTCGAGGCCGAAGACCGTCATGGCGAAGACGCTGCCGGTGCGGAATTCCTGGGGGAACTCCAGCTCGGCCATCGGCTCGGGCTCTCCGCGCTTGTAGATGACCAGGGTCATGGAGGTGGCCTGGTCGGAGAAGACGGAGAAGCTGACCCCGCCGGGGACCACGTTGGCCCCGAAGGGGAACGGTTTGCCGGCGCGGACGCGGTACCCGCCCACCTCGTGGGTCGGGTACGCGTCGACGCGCAGCACCTGTTCGGACGCCGGCTCGCTCATCGCGCGGCCTTGGCGGCGGCTTTGGCGGCGACCTTGGCGGCGGCCGCCTCGGCCTCGCCGGTGGAGAAGAAGTCGAGGAAGCCGGTGGCCGACATGACGAACCGGACTTCCTCGCTCACCCCGTAGAGGGTGACGGCGACCCCGGCGTGCTGGGCCTCGCGGTAGACGACGAGCAGGGTGCGCAGCCCGGCGCTGGAGACGTAGGTGACGGCCGTCAGGTCGATGCGCAGCGGCCGGCCCTCGCGGACCAGCGGCAGCAGGCTCTGCAGCAGCGATCCGGAGGTCTCACTGTTGATCTCGCCGGTTGCGACGAGCACGGTGCCCGTCTTGTTGCGGCGTTCCTTCACGTTCAGGGTCATTGCTTTCCCCTCTGAGTGGGGCGCCCCCGTTGAGCGCTACTGGGCGGTCGGGCGCAGCCGGACCTTGACCTTGACCCGGCCCTGTACGTCGGGCAGCCGGACGGTGAGTGCGTCGGCGTCGAAGTCGGTGTACGGCTTCTCGTCGATCTCGACGGACGCGATCCGCACCGAGCCGGCGGGGAGCAGGTCGGGCGAGACGCGCAGCACGCGGTCGGGCAGGTTCGTCGGGTCGGGCTGGAAGTGGAAGTCCATCTCCCGGCCGTTGATGAGCAGGTTGTTGTAGACGGCGGACAGGTAGCAGAGCTCCGCCGAGTGGTACATGGACATCGAGTGGCTGCCCTTGAGCCGCTCGGTCCCGAGCAGGTACGGGGTCCCGCTCGCGAGGACGTTGAAGTAGACGGCGCCCTCGTCGTGGTCGAGGAAGAAGGTGTTGTAGAAGGCCTCCGCCTGCCGGGCCTCGCGCAGGAAGCCGTCGCCGCCGACGGTGCCGTTCAGGATGAGGTAGGCGAGGATCGCCTGCTCCTGCTGCCACCAGGCCTTGCGGTCGTGCCAGGCGAAACGATACGTCTCCTCGTCCCCCGACTTGACGCGCTCGACCACGTCGTACCAGCCGCCGCGCTGCACGTCGCTGCCGACGGCCGGCATGATCTCGCCGATCTTGCGGGCGAGCTCCTCGTAGGCCGGCTTGGCCTTCAGCGAGTTCATCCGCATCAGGTTCCAGGCGATCTTGAGGTTGTGGCCGACGACCGCACGGTTCTGCTGCCAGCTGTGCGCGGTGTCGTGGGACCAGTCGCGGAAGAAGCGCTCCTGGACGAAGGGGCTGTTCTTGTAGTCCGGGAACTTGTCCGCGATCGTGTCGAAGGTGTACTCGAGGAAGTCCGCGTAGCGCTGCTCCCCGGTCGCCAGGTACAGGTTGATCAGGTACGCGGGCGCGTGGTCGCCGACCGAGTTCCAGTTCTTGCGCTCCGCGTTCTCCCCGAGGGACTCGTGGTCGGCGCTGAAGAGGATCGGGTCGATGTGCGAGTAGTAGCCGCCCTGCTCCGGGTCCTTGAAGAACTTGTCGAACAGCCGGATGGTGGCGTCCGCGTCGTTCTTGATCCGGATGTCGCCGGTGACCCGGTAGGTCTGGATCGGTCCGGCCAGCGCGTAGATCTGCTCGTACATCGGGATCGCGTCGTAGTCGTCGGAGAACTCCGAGGTGAACAGCTTGCGTTCGCTGTCCCCGTCGACGCTGATGCCGTGGTACCAGAAGACCACGTCCTCCTCGCTGTCCACGACGCGCATGTGCTTGCGCAGGTACTCGGTGCCGCGCTCGGCGACCTCCAGGTACTCGTCCTTGCCGGTCAGCAGATAGGCCGAGGCCATGCCGTAGACCAGGCGGGAGATCGTGTCGGTCTCCTGGACGTGGCTGGCGGTCTTGTCACCGCCGAGCCGGATCTCGGTGCGGTACTCGGTGAAGTCCACCGGCCCGTCGCCGAACTGCGCCCGCTTGTAGAAGTCGGCCAGCGATTCGATCTGCTTGATCCACCAGCTGGGCTCCTCGAAGCGGTAGTCCTCGGCCCCGCGGCCCAGGAACACCAGGCGCTTGGCCTCGAAGCGGCCGCCCCGCTCGGGGTAGTGCACTCCGTAGACGTAGAGGAACCGTCCCGGCGAGAGCATCTCGTCGATGTGCCCGGAGGCGTCGATGTACGGCTCGTCCAGGTTGCGGACCAGCTCGGCGCTGGGATCCCCGGCCAGGGAGACGTCGAACTCGCGGCCGTCCGAGGTCTTCAGCCTCAGCAGCCGGGACTCGGAGTCGAAGCGGGCTACGTAGCCGGCGATCGTGTCGGAGAAGGAGAAGCTCACGGCGTCCGCCATGTCATACACCGTCCTTGTCGTGGTGACCGTGTTCGTCCTCGAATCCCTGGCTGACCTCGACGATCACCCCGTCGGGATCGCGGACCCACACGGTCCGCCACCCGCAGATGAAGTCGTCGAAGTCCAGTGGTCCCAGGGTCACTTCGGCCGCATCGCCGAGCGTGGCCAGGAAGCCGTCCACGCTGTCGGTCTGGAAGGCCAGGTGCCGCATCCGGCCCGGCGCCGCCGGCCCGTCGTGCTGGGGCGTGTCGCCCGGCTCGGTACCCGCCGCGAAGAGCTCCAGGTACACGTCCCCCTGGCGGAGAAAGATGATCGATGCGTCTCCGAGGTCGACCACCCGGGCCCGGGTGAAGCCGAAGTACCTGGTGTAGAAGTCCTCGGTGGTCTTCTGATCCGCGCAGTTCAGCCCCACGTGCGACCAGACCATCGGGGCCATCAGCCGGCGCCCTGACGGCTCTGGTCTCCCTGGGCCCGCGCACCGCGCCCGGCGGCGATCAGCTCGATGATCCGGCGGGCGAACAGGTGGTGGTGGGCCCCGGTGCGGCCGGTGACCAGGTCGCCGTCGACCACCACGTCCTCGTCCACGTACTCGCCGCCCATGTTCCGGACGTCGCCGATGAGGTTGTTGTGGCATACGACCTTGCGGCCGCGGATCTTGTCCGGGATCGAGGCCGCCAGCCACATGCCGTGACAGATGATCCCCTTGAGGACGGTCGGCTCCTCGAAGGCCCGGCGCAGCAGCTCCGTCGCCGGCGCCAGTACGTCCACGTCCTCGGTGTAGCGCAGCCGGTCCGCCACCATGCCCGAGGGCACGATGATCGCCGCGTACCGGCGCAGTTCCTCGTCGCTCAGCCCCTCCAGGGACTTGTCGGCGGTGAACGGCGCCCGGAACTCGTGCCCGGAGAAGGTGATGGAGTCGTTGCCCCACAACCGGGTCAGGAAGTCGACCTCGGCGCCCTCCTCCGCGAACCGGCGGCCGTAGTAGAAGATCTCCGGCTCGTAGAAGTCGCTCTCGACCAGGACCGCGATCCGGGTTCCGCTCAGCGCACCCTCGCGCAGGACCACATCAGGCACGGGACACCCCCTTCAGGAAGTCCGCCGCGCGCTCGGCGATCATCGCGATGGCGGTGTGGCAGTTGCCCGACGGGACGGCGGGCATCACGCTCGCGTCGACGACCCGCAGGTTCCGTACGCCGTGCACCCGCAGTTCGGGGTCGACGACGGAGAGGTCGTCGATGCCCATGCGGCAGGAGCCGGCCTGGTGGTGGTAGCTCTCCGACTTCTGCTTCACGAAGGTGCGCAGGTCCTCGTCGGACACGTGGCCCGGTCCGGGCTGGAGCTCCTGCTTGTACCAGGGCGAGAAGGCCGAGGTCGCGAAGAGCTCCCGGGCCGTCTTGACGCCCTGGACCATCCGCTCCAGGTCCCAGCGATCGCCCAGGTAGTTCGGGTGGATCAGCGGGTGGGCCAGCGGATCGGCGCTCGCCAGCTTGATCCAGCCCCGCGAGACGGGCCGGACGACACCGGGCAGGATGGACACCGTGTTCGGGTGGTCCTGGCCGACGATCACGTCGAACGGCACGTGCACGAAGGCGATCTGCAGGTCCGGCGCCGGCAGCCCCGGCCGGGACGAGAGGAACAGCGCGCTCTCCGACAAGTTCTGCGCGGGCGGCGGCAGTTCCTGGGTGACCTCGGCCATCAGCCCGGTCAGTACGTGGTTGTGGAAGTTCTCCCCGACCCCGGGCAGCGCCGCAACCGTCCCGATGCCGTGCTCGCGCAGCTGCTCGGGGTGCCCGATCCCGGAGAGCAGCAGCAGCTTCGGCGATTCGATCGCCCCGGCGGCCACGATCACCTCCCGGCGGGCCCGTACGGTGTGCAGCCCGGGCTCGGCGGGCGTGCTGTGCCCGTCGCGCACCGTCCGGCCCGGGAAGTCGCTGCCCGAAAGCGTGGCCGGCGCCTGGAGCTGGACGTACTCCACACCCGTGCAGGTGTCCCCGTCGAAGAGGAGCCGGGTGCTCTGCGCACTGGTGCGCAGGGTCAGGTTGGAGCGGTCGAGGGCCGGCTCCAGGTAGGCGGCGAGGACGCCCTGGCGGCGCCCGTCGGCCACGTCGATGTGGTGCCAGCCGGTGCCGAAGAGCCCGCGCCGCGGCCCGTCGGTGTTGAAGTCGGCGATCTCCTCGTGCCCGAGCTCGACGGCCGCGTCGATGAAGGCGCGGGAGACCGGGTTGGGGCCGTGCCGCCCGGCGTGGGTGATCCGCTGCGGACCGCGGGTGCCGGTGGTCGGCGCGGTGGCGTCCTCCTGGCCCTCCAGCAGCGAGAAGTAGGGCAGTACGTCCTCGTGCGCCCAGCCGGCCGCGCCCTGGTAGGCCCAGTTGTCGAAGTCCGAGGCGTGGCCCCGGATGTGCATCATGATGTAGAGGTTGCTGCTGCCGCCGGGGGCCTTGCCGCGCGGTTCGTAGGTGCGGCGGCCGTCCAGGCCGGGCTGCGGGACGCTGGTGTAACCCCAGTCGACGGGCCCGCCGAGCAGCTTGTACCAGGAGGACGGATCGTCCACCTCGGGCGGGATGCGGCCCGCTCCCGCCTCCAGGACCAGGACGGTGACGTCCGGGTCCTCGGAGAGGCGGTTCGCCAGGACGCTGCCGGCGGTGCCGGATCCCACGACGATGTAGTCGTACTCATCCACGGCCATCGCGTGCCCCCTCAGCCCTGGCCGAGCACCTGGAAGGGAACCGTGTCGTGGTAGTTCGCCATGTAGGCGATCTTTCCGTCCACGATCCGGAAGAAGTTCATGACCTCGGCCTCGATCTCCTCCCCGGAGGGGGTGACCGCGGTCAGGTGGGAGACGGCCGCCGCCTTCTCACCGTCGACGAGGAAGTGCACGGGCTCGTTGCGGAAGACCCGGTACATCGTCCCCATGCCCTTCATCATCGACCGGAGCAGTTCCAGGCCCTCGATGTGACCGGCGAGCTGCTCGTCCATGACCTGGTCCTCGGCGAACAGGTCGCACCAGCTGTCCCAGTCACCGGCGTTGGCGTACTCGTAGTACTTCTGCAAGATCTGCCGCGCGTCCATGGCGCTCAACCCCCTACTGGTCCCTGCGGGTTCCGTCGGGCGCGAAGGGCGCCCAGAACTGGCTGAAGGCCGTGGCCGTGTCACCGAACAGGCCGTCGTGGCCCTCTACGATCCGGCCGCCCCGCCAGCGCATGAAGTGGAAGACGGGGTAGTCCATCCGCTCGTACGGGGAGCGGCTCGACTCGTCGGCGCCGCCGCGGACGGCGACGTTGCGGCAGACGTCCGCACTGCAGTCCTCGCCGACGAGGACCGCTTCGATGTCCATGCGGAAGGTGCCGCCCGTGAGCTTGTGGGTCTGGCCCATCAGCTCCAGGAAGGCGTCCAGGCTCTCGTACCAGCCGGCGAGCGGGTGGTTGCCGGGGACCTGCCAGCGCAGGTCCTCCGCGTAGTACTCCAGGATCCTGGCCCGGTCGCCGGAGCCGAGGGCCCGGTACGCCGCCTCGACCCGCTCCCGTGTCACTTCGGTCATCGTCGCTTCTCCTTCGGCTCTCAGAGGGAGGCGGAACCGGGCATGGGCGCCAGTTCGTTGACGGTGTACTGCCTGATCAGCGGCCCGTCGGGGCCGGCGACCACGGTCCAGGTCTGGTCGGCGTCGAAGCCCAGCCACACGCTCCGGGCGGCCGGCGGGTCCCAGATCTTGGCCTGCCAGTTGACGAGGACCCGGACGATCGCCCGGTCCCCCTCGATGACGGGCTCCACCTTCGTGACCGTGTGCACCTCGTCGAAGAAGCGGTTGGTGACCGCCTCGTACCAGCGGCCGAAGCCCTGGTGGCCGAGGAAGGTGTCCTCCGGGACCTTGAACTCCAGGTCCTCGGTGATCAGGGCCAGCACCTGGTCCGGCTGGACGTGCTGGTCCAGGGCCACGTACCACTTCTCGGCGAAGGCGCGGATCGCGTCCTCGGTCAGCCGCTCGGCGGGCATGCGGTCTCCTCCTGTCTGGCGTGGGTGTCGGGTCCGGAGTGACGTGTCCGGGACGGACGTCAGATCTGTACGTCCACGAGGAACGGTCCGGGGTGGGCGAGCATCCGGCCCACGGCGGCGATCGCCTCGTCGGGCTTCTCCACCCGCATCCCGCCCGCCCCGAGCGACCGGGCCAGGGCGGCGAAGTCGATCTCGGGGTGCGAGAGGTCGAAGGAGCCCGGGAAGCCGTGCTGCGGGATGTCCCGCTCCCGCCAGTACTGGGCGATGTTGTCGTCCAGCAGTCGGTACTTGCGGTTGTTGCAGACCACGAACTTGGCCTCGATGCCGTGCCGGGCCGCGGTCCACAGCGCCTGGTAGGTGTACATCGAGCCGCCGTCGCCGGCGAAGCCGACGACGAGCCGCTCCGGCCGGGCCAGCTTGACGCCGACCGCGCCCGGGAAGCCCACGCCCAGCGATCCGCCCCGGGTGAGGTGGTAGTCGCCCGGCCGCTCCGGCGGCAGGTAGCGGGTGACCAGCGGGGAGGTGGTCAGTGCCTCGTCGAAGACGATCAGGTCCCCGCCCGTGCGCTCGGCCAGGGTCCGCAGGAACACCGCCATCGGTGAGCCGTCCGCATCCATGGCCTCCCGCTCCGCCCGGCCCGCCCGCACCCGCTCCCGGGACCGCGCGTCCAGCCGCCCGGCCGCCGCCGCCCGCTGCGCGGGGGTGAGCACGTGTTCCAGTACGCCGGCCAGTGCGCGCAGCGCCTGCCGGGGATCGGCGGCGAGCCCGAGGTCCACCGGGTGGTTCTTCGCGATCTCGTAGGCGTTCAGGTCGATGTGCACGACCCTCGCGCCGGCCCGGAAGGGGCTCTCCAGCTCCGGGAACACCTCGGGGAAGACGTAGGTGCCGACGATCAGCACCCCGTCCGCCCGCCCGATCAGCTCCTTGCTGTGCGGGCCGAACATGTGGCCCGTCTGACCGCGGCGCAGCGGGTGCGAGGCCGCGATGTTCACCTCGGAGGAGTCGACCTCGTAGACGTCGGCGCCGAGCAGTTCGGCGACGGCGACGAGTTCGCGCTGCGCCCCGGAGAGCGAGACCCCGTCCCCGACGAGGACGACCGGCCGCTCGGCGGAGGCCAGCAGCTCGGCCGCCCGCCCCACCGAGGCTGCCGAAGGGGACACGTCCGTGAGGGGCACCGCGGCGGGCAGGACGAGCTCGGAGTTGAGCTCGTCCAGCACGTCCATCGGCAGCGCCACGAACACCGGCCCGCGCGGCGGCGTCAGGGCGATCTTCACCGCCCGGCGGATGGTGCGCAGCACGGAGTGCCGGTCGGTGACCCGGGTCGCGTACTTGGTCACCGGCTTCGCCATCGCCACCAGGTCGCAGGCCATCTGCGCGTCCATGGCGTCGTAGCGAACCCCGGCGTCACCGGCGACCACGACGAGCGGGGTGTGGCCGCGCAGCGACTGGTAGAGCATGCCGATGCCGTTGCCCAGCCCCACCCCGGAGTGGAGCTGGAGCAGCGCCGCCCCGCCGGTGGCCCGGGCGTAGCCGTCGGCGATGCCGGCGGCCACGGTCTCCTGGAGGGCGAGGACGTAGTGGAAGCCCTCCGCCGCGTCGACCGCGTCGAGGAATCCCTGTTCCACCGTCCCCGGATTTCCGAACATGACGTTCAGGCCGTCGGCCTTGAACTGCTCGATCAGCCTTTCCCGTCCGGG
This sequence comes from Streptomyces sp. NPDC059957, assembly GCF_042730015.1. Lineage (NCBI taxonomy): Bacteria > Bacillati > Actinomycetota > Actinomycetes > Kitasatosporales > Streptomycetaceae > Streptomyces > Streptomyces sp. NPDC059957. The sequence continues at coordinate 25,145 of NZ_JBHWMB010000075.1, forward strand.
AGTGGCTCCAGAACTCATCGAACTCCCCCTCCTTCGCTTACCGTCGTGCCGGAGTTACCGGAATTACCAGCCGTACCGGGTGAGGCCGTTCTCCAGGACTTCCACGATCTTCTGCCCCGTGAGATACGAGTCGGGGGTCGAACGACCGGTCACGAACGGGAAGTCGACGATCACCGAAAGGGGGTGGCCGAAATTCCCGTGGTACGCGCCGCGCGGCCCGGTCGCATCGCGCAGGATGTATTCCAGCGGATACGGCGGCGGCCCCATGTTGAAATCGGTACCGAGGAATCCGGTGCCGTCCTTGTAGTCGTACTCCTTGCAGTGGCCGGTCACGTGCTTGCCCCAGATGATGCTGCGACGGTCGCCCCAGTCCCGGGCGAAGGCCAGGCAGGCGACGCCGTAGCACTCGGCCGCCACGACCTTGCCCGCGTTCTTGAAGGCGAGGATCAGGGCGTGCACGCGCTCGTTGTTGGCGAGGTCCACGATCGGACCGCTGCCGCCCACGATGAGCACGGCGTCGAAACCGGCGATGTCGGCCTGGAGCTTGTCCAGATCGCGGTGGTACTGCTCCAGCTTGGGCAGATAGGCCGAGTCGCTCGTGTACGGGCGCTCGGGGGCCCACGCTTCGATGTCGAGGGGGGAGTCGAGCCGGCTCGACTGCTCGAACTCCCGGCCCAGCCGGGCGTTCTCCTCGGTGGTGACCGAGCGTCCCAGCGGAGGATCGATGTAGTTCGCGTCGAGGCTCGGCGGGAGAGCGTGGGCACGCTTTCCGGTCGGCGTGGCGAATACGACTTCATAGCCCTGCTCGTCGAACTGCGATACGGGGCCGATCAGTTCCTCGGCCCAGTAACCGTGTTCGGAGACAATGACCAGAATCTTTCTGCTCACGGATTCCTCCAGGCGCCGCCTGTTGTCGTTGGCGTCCCCCACACTGGCCGCGCCCGGGGTTCCCGTCAAAGCGCTGGTGTGCGACTTCGTGAGGTAGTCGCCCAGGTCATGGGGGCACCTCAGGAAGTCGTCCGGCGAGGTCATGAAGTAGCTTCCGGACTACCTGACTTCGTCCGAATCCCTGAACCGTCGCCGGGGCCCCGCCTTATGGTCTGGACGCGCCGGAATCACGGGCGCGCTGCAATCACGGGCGCGAAGCGCGAGAGCGCAATCGCGCGAGAGAGGGACGGGGACGATGACGATGGACCTGTTGTGCACCCACATCGAGTCGATACGTCCGGTGAAACCCGGCACCGAGGGCTGCGAGGAGTGCCTCGTCTCCGGTGACACCTGGGTGCACCTGCGGATGTGCCTGAGCTGCGGGCACGTCGGCTGCTGCGACTCCTCGAAGAACCGTCACGCCACCCGGCACTACGGGACCACCGCGCACCCCATCGCGGCCTCCCGCGAGCCCGGCGAGGACTGGGCCTGGTGCTACGCCGACAAGCTGATGCTGGACCCGGCGTGAGCGCGGCCCCGGAGAGCGCCGCGGCCGCGGGCACGGCGCCCACGAGCAGCGCGCCCACGAGCACCGCCCCCACCAGCACCGCCACCGCGACCGCCGAAGCCGCGGCGCGCGCGGAGAACCGCAAGCCCGTCATCCTGGCCGTGGACGACGACCCGCAGGTGCTGCGCGCGGTGCGCCGCGACCTGCGCAGCGCGTACGGCGACCGCTACCGGGTGCTCGGCGCCTCCTCGGCCGCCGACGCCCTCAAGATCCTGGACTCCCTCGACGAGCGCGGCCACGACCCGGCGCTCTTCCTCGTCGACCAGCGGATGCCGGACGTCACCGGGGTCGAGTTCCTGCTGGAGGCCGTCAGCCGCTTCCCCGACGCCCGCCGCGTGCTCCTCACCGCGTACGCCGAGACGGACGCGGCGATCACCGCCATCAACCGGGTCCGCCTGGACTACTACCTGCTCAAGCCCTGGGACCCCCCGCACGAACGGCTCTTCCCGGTCCTGGACGACCTCCTGTCCGACTGGCTCGCCACCTACCGTCCGGCGTACGACGGGATCATCGTGGCGGGCCACCTGGTGTCCCCCGGCACCCACGCCGTCCGGGACTTCTTCACCCGCAACGGCCAGCCCTTCCGCTTCCTCAACGTCGAGCGGGACCCCGAGGCGCTGACCGTGATCGCCGCCGCCCAGCCCGACGCCGCGCTGCCCCTGGTCCGCTTCCCGGACGGGTCGGTGCTCTCCGCTCCGACGGACACGCAGCTCGCCCAGCGCCTGGGGCTGGCCACCACCGCCTCGCGCCCGCACTACGAGTGCGTCATCGTCGGCGCGGGCCCGGCGGGCCTCGCGGCCGGCGTCTACTCGGCCTCCGAGGGCCTTTCCACCCTGATGCTGGACTCCCGCGCCCCGGGCGGTCAGGCCGGCACCTCCAGCCTGATCGAGAACTACCTCGGCTTCCCCTCGGGCCTCTCCGGCGGCGACCTGACCCGCCGCGCCACCATCCAGGCCTCCCGCTTCGGAGCCGAGATCCTGCACCCGGTGGAGGTGACCTCGCTGACCCGGGACGACCCTGCGAAGATCCTGACCCTGGCGGACGGTACGGAGATCAGCGCCGAGACGGTGCTCCTGGCCACCGGGGTCTCGTACAACCGTCTGGACGCCCCCGGCGCCGACCGCTTCGAGGGCGCCGGGCTCTACTACGGCGCGGCCACCACGGAGAGTTCGGCGTGCATCTCGCAGCACGTGTTCATCGTGGGCGGGGCCAACTCGGCCGGCCAGGCCGCCGTGCACTTCGCCAAGTACGCCGCCCGGGTCACCATCCTGGTCCGCGCGGCCTCCCTCGACGACAGCATGTCCCGCTACCTGATCGACGAGATCGAGCGCACCCCCAACATCGAGGTCAGGGTCCGCACGACGGTGGTCAGCCTGCACGGCGAGGACCACCTCGAACGCCTGACGCTCCACGACTCCGAGACCGGCGAGGACAAGGAGGTCCCGGCCCGCTTCATGTTCACCTTCATCGGCGCCCGCCCGCACACGGGGTGGCTGGCCGGGGTGGTCGAGCGGGACGATTACGGCTTCGTCCTGACCGGCTCGGACCTGATCTCCAACGGCGGCGAGCTCCCCGAGGAGTGGAGCCTGGAGCGCGCCCCGTACCCGCTGGAGACCAGCGTCCCCGGGGTCTTCGCAGCGGGAGACGTACGGGCCCACTCGGTCAAGCGGGTCGCCTCGGGCGTGGGCGAGGGAGCCATGGCGGTCTCCCTGATCCACCGCTACCGCTCGATGGGCTGAGAGCGAACACGGAGCCGACCCACTTGCGATCAAGGAGCGACCGGACGCACCGTTGATTACATGATTACAACCGAGCAGAACGAAGAGCTCCGCACCTGGTTCGCCGAGCACCTGCCGGTGGACGTCTACACCTCGCTCCTCTCGGTCACGGTCGACCGGGAGGAGATCACCGTCGTCGGCGCGATCCCCGAGAACGAATCGGTCGCCGCCTTCCGCGAGCGCACCCGCGAGCAGCGCATGGAAGTCGCCCGGGACGCGGAGGAGCTCTACCGCCGCAAGGTGTCCTGGGCCGCCCGGTCCGGCGAGGAGCAGACCCTCTTCACCCACCTCGCGGTCCCCGTCATGACCCGCCTGCGCCAGCCCGAGCGCCAGGTCCTCGACACCCTGGTCGCGGGCGGCGTCGCCCGCAGCCGAGCCGACGCCCTGGCCTGGTGCGTGCGCCTGGTCGGACGCAACACCGACACCTGGCTGACGGACCTGCGCGAGTCCCTGGACCGGGTCCAGCAGGTCCGCGCCGAGGGTCCGGACCTCGCCGACTCCCAGAAGTCCGGGTCATAACGGCGAAAGATCCCCCGGCGCCCGCAAGATCGCGCAAGCCTGACACGGACCACCGGCGATCACCGCCCGACCCAGGGAGAGGCCCGCACCATGACCACCACCGTCGAATACATCCGCTACCGGATCGCATTGGACGACCAGCCGGCCTTCGAAGACGCGTACGTCAGGGCCTCCGAAGCCCTGGCCGCCGCGCCGGAGTGCATCGACTACGAACTCGCCCGCTGCGAGGAAGAGCCCGAGCGCTACATCCTGCGCATCCGCTGGACCTCGATCGACGCCCACCTGAACGGATTCCGCAAGGGCGAGCACTTCCCCGCGTTCTTCAGCGCGATCCGCCCGTACGTCACGGCCATCGAGGAAATGCAGCACTACCTCGTCACGAAGGTGGCCGGCCCCGGAAAGGCTTCCACCCCGTCATGAGCACCACACCCGACACCACGCCCGACACCACGCCCGGAACCACTCCCACCATCTACGCATGGATGGGCGGCGCGGAGGCGATGAACCGCCTCACGGACGTCTTCTACGCCCGAGCCCTGCAGGACGAGATCCTGGCCCCGGTCTTCGCGGGCATGGACTCGGAGCACCCCCAGCACGTCGCGGTCTGGCTGGCGGAGGTCTTCGGCGGCCCGAAGCAGTACACCGCGTCCCACGGAGGCCACCAGCACATGGCCACCAAGCACCTGGGCCGCGGCATCACCGAACAGCAGCGCCGCCGCTGGGTGGACCTCCTGACGGACACGGCCGACGAAGTGGGCCTCCCCACGGACCCGGAGTTCCGCGCGGTCTTCGCGTACTACATCGAATGGGGCACCCGCATGGCCCTGATCTACTCGGGCCCCAACCCGCCCCCGGTCGACGCGGCCGACATCCCGGTCTGGTCCTGGGGCCAGACCCCACCCTGGATCCCGAAGTCCTGACCCAGGGCCCGGCGGAGCCCCTGGGCTCCGCCGGGCTCATCCGGTTACGCCGGGCCCATCCGGCCCCGCCGCACCATCCGTCCCCGCCGGGGCGAATTCAGCCCCGCCGGCGTTTGAGGCGCGGGGTCCGGGGCGGAGCCCCGGCAGCCGGCCCCGGGCCGGACTCGGCGAGCAGCACCGTCAACCCGGGCCCCGCACCCTCGCCCTCGGCCCGCCAGAAATCGACGGCCTCCTCCAGCACCTCCCGCAACGTCTCCCACTCCGCAGGCCGAGCCTCCGCGTACCCCCGCCAAGAGGTCACCGCGAGCAGCCGCCCCTCCGCCGCCGGCAACCACGACAGATCCCGCAGCGCATCAGCCAGCGCATCCCAGTTCGCCCCGAAGTACTCGGGAACCTCCAGCGCGCCCCCACACCTTCGCATCAGCTCCGCTTTGCTCCGTACGCCGTCCAGATCCAGCCGTACGGTCGCCCAGCCGGCGGCCTCGGCCGCTTCGAGCGCGGGGGCCAGGGGCCGCGGGTCCAAGGTCATCGGAGAACCGCCTTGAAGGTCTCGTAATGGTCGTCCGTGTAGAAGAACTCCCCGCCCCCACCGGTCACGATCCGCCGGGCCCCACGGTCCCGCTCACCGGGCGTCTTCACGGTGAACTCGTGGTAGTAGCCGCGTTTCTTCTGCGGCAGGACCTTCTCGAAGTTGCCGAAGACGGTCCCGTCCTGCCGGTACTGGTACGGCCCGCCCTTGTCGATCAGCGTGAGCACGTCCCGGGCCTGCTGCGGCAACGCCGAGGCCCGTACCGTCGCCATCCCCTTCGCCCATCCGGGCGTCGGCACGGCGGAACTCGCCGCCCCGCTCGGGGCAACGTCAACGCCGGAGCCGGCGCTCGCGCTCGTACTGGTGGCGGCGGCAGGCGCGGGATTCTTCCCGCTGCAGCCCGCCGCACCGACCAGCGCCGCGCAGAGGAACACGGCCCCCAGCACACGCAGCAACGATCGGGGCACGTTCCGAAAGATCATGCACCGATCGTGCCAAATATCCGATTCGCCCGCGAATCGCGCGATGGCTTCAGAGGGCGGCCATCTTGGTATACGGGCTCAGAATGCGCTTGCGGACCTCAGGCCCGAATTCAACGAGGACAGCGATCCCCTCCTCAACGGCGACGACACGGCCGAGGCCGTGCTCATCGTGAGTAACCCGGTCGCCGACGCTGAAGTGCCGGAGCGGCGCTTCCACGGGGGCCTTGAACGGGCTGGACGGCAGGTGGCGGCGAGGTACTGCGGACTTTGTCATTGAACCCAGTATGCGCCCAGCAGGCCGTCCAACGGTCCGCCGTTCGGATCTCAATTACGGCACCATCCGCATCGGCGAACATCAAGCGCCCGCGTTTGACCGGCATTCGTCCGGACAATCGGACCAATCCGCACCATCACTCGTCGGGGTCGGCCCGCTCCAGCGCCGGCCGCAGACCGGGCTCCGATTCGGTCAGCAGGTAGTCCGCGACAGCGGTGTCGGTGACGAGACTGGTGACCAGCCCCGAGCGCAGCACCGCCCCGATCGCGGACGCCTTGCGCAGCCCGCCGGCGATGGCGACGACCTCGGGGATCCGGCGCAGCCGGTCCGCCTCCACCGTGATGCACCGCTCGCCCAGGTCCCGTCCGACCCGACGTCCCTCGGCGTCGAACAGATGGGCGGACATTTCGGCCGCGACGCCCAGCGAGGCGTAGTGCGCCCGCTCCTCGTCGCTCAGCATGTCGTGCACCGTCGAAATGCCCGGCTCCCAGGACCCGATGGAGACGGCGGCGACCGTCACCTTGTCGAAGTACTCGAAGGCCCGCGCGATCCCCGTCTGGTTGCGAAGGGCGGCCGCGGTGGCCGGATCGGGCAGCAGCATCGGCGCGTAGATCGGGTGGGCGTCTCCGCCCGACACCTGCGCGGCCCTGCGCACGGCCTCCACGGACCCGCGCTCGGCCGTACCGGCGTCGTACACGCCCGTCAGCTGCACGACGGTGCACGGAGGCAGCCGGTGCAGGGAGGCGGCCATGTGAATGGTCGACCGCCCCCACGCGAGGCCGAGCACATCGCCCTCGTTCACGAGCTCACCCAGCAGATCGGCCGCCACGGCACCCAGGTTCTCCGGGTCCGGCGCGTCCTCGGTGGCATCGGCGGGGGACTCCACGACCACGGCGTGCCGCAGCCCGTACCGGGCGCGCAGCGCGTCGGACCGCTCCGCGTCCAGCTCGGCCGGTACGCGGATCTCGATGCGTACGAGGTCGCGCTCCAGAGCGGTCTCCAGGACCCGGGCCACCTTGAAGCGGCTCACGCCGAACTCCTCGGCGATCTGGATCTTGGACTTCCCCTCCAGGTAGAAGCGGCGCGCCATGGCCGCCGCCTGCACCAGCTCCGCGGGTCCCATCCGCAGGGCTGACCGTCCCGCCGACATTGCAGACACCGCGTTCTCCTCACTGCTGTTCACACTCTCGTGTTCACACTCTCGACTCGCCGTTCATCCTGTCAGATCCGACGGCCGTTGATCAGCCTGGACAGCTCCCGTTCACCGAGCTGTTCACCAAGCCTTGGTTCAGTGGTCGCAAGCCCAGGGCGCGGCGGCGATCGCCGCACCCGCCTGGTCACGCAGCGTGCGTACGGCCGCCGCCGGATCGACCGCTCCGTAGACCGCGCTGCCCGCCACGAACACGTCCGCGCCGGCCTCCGCGCACCGCTCGATGGTCGTGGCGGAGACGCCTCCGTCGACCTGAAGCCACAGCTCCAGACCGTGCTTGGAGATCAGCTCCCGGGTGCGGCGGATCTTGGGCAGCATGATGTCGAGGAAGGGCTGACCGCCGAAGCCGGGCTCCACGGTCATGATCAGCAGCATGTCGAGCTCGGGAAGGATGTCCTCGTACTGCTCGATGGGCGTCGCGGGCTTCAGCGCCATGGACGCCCGCGCCCCCTTGGCCCGGATCTCCCGCGCGAGCCGCACGGGCGCAGCGGCGGCCTCGGCGTGGAAGGTCACGGAGCCGGCGCCGGCCTCGATGTACTGGGGCGCCCAGCGGTCGGGGTCCTCGATCATGAGGTGCAGATCGAGCGGGATGTCCGTGGCCCGGCTGAGCGACTCCACGATCGGCACGCCGAGCGTGAGGTTCGGGACGAAGTGGTTGTCCATGACGTCGACATGAAGCCAGTCGGCGCCCTGAACGGCCTTCGCCTCCTCGGCGAGCCGGGCGAAGTCGGCGGACAAGATGCTGGGATTGATCTGAACGGCCATGCCCCAAGCGTGCCATGCCGCCAACGCCTTCCGGCCACTACCCCGGAAGTGGAGTGCGGGGGACGGGATCGGGGTGCCTGGGGACGGGCTTGGGCTGCGGGTTGATCCTCGGCTGCGCGGGGTTTCGGGGGGCGTCCCGGTACCCGTCGAAGCCACCGCCGGGCCCGCGGCCCGAGCCCGTCCGCGCCCTCGCTATCCGGTCCTGCGGATCAGCGCCAGGTACATCGCGTCCGTCCCGTGCAGGTGCGGCCACAGCTGTACGTCCGGGCCGTCGCCCAGCGCCGGGACCTCCTGCATGTACGGGCGCGCGTCGATCAGTTCCGCCGCGATCGGCGCCGCGCCCGCGCCCCGTCCCTTCAGTACGTCCTCCACGACCACCCGGGTCTCCGCCAGGTGGGGGGAGCACGTCGCGTAGCCCACGACGCCGCCCACGCGGACGGCCGACAGCGCCTCGCGCAGCAGCCCGCGCTGGAGCGGTGCGAAGCTCTCCAGGTCCTCCGGCCGGCGGCGCCAGCGCGCCTCCGGGCGGCGGCGCAGGGCGCCCAGGCCGGAGCAGGGCACGTCCATCAGCACGCGGTCGAAGGAACCCGGCAGCCACGGCGGGCGTGTTCCGTCGGCCGTGATGACCTGGTACGGGCCGGGGTTGCCGGCCAGCGCCCGCTCGACCAGCCGGGCCCGGTGGGGCTGCTTCTCGGAGGCCAGCAGGAACGCCCCGTGCTGGGCGGCGAGCGCGGCGAGCAGCGCCGCCTTGCCGCCCGGGCCCGCGCAGCCGTCCAGCCAGCGTTCGTCGCGGCCCTCGACCGGGACGGCCGCCAGGGCCATCGCCACCAGCTGGCTGCCTTCGTCCTGGACACCGGCGCGGCCGTCGCGCACCGCCTCGAGCGCGCCCGGTTCGCCGCCCTCGGCCATCCTGACCGCGTACGGGGACCAGCGCCCGGGCAGCGCCGAGTCCTCGCCCACCGCTTCCAGCAGCTCCTGCGCCGTGGACCGGCCGGGCCGCGCCACCAGCGTGACCTCGGGCCGCTCGTTGTCGGCCTCCAGCAGGTCCTCGATCCCGGCACGGCCGCCGCCCAGCGAGTCCCACAGGGCGCTGACGACCCACCTCGGGTGCGAGTGGAAGACCGCGAGGTGCTCCTCGGCGTCGTCCTCGTACGGCGGGGCGACCTTCTCCAGCCACCCCTCCAGGTCGTGCGCGGAGATCTTCCGGAGCACCGCGTTGACGAACTTCGCCCGCCCGTCACCGAGCACCACCCGGGCCAGCTCCACGCTCGCGGACACCGCCGCGTGGGTGGGGATCCGGGTGCCGAGCAGCTGGTGCGCGCCGAGCGAGAGCACGTCGAGCACCGGCGGGTCGACCTCGCGCAGCGGCCGGTCGATGCAGGCCCTGATGACCGCGTCGTACGTGCCCTGGCGGCGCAGGGTCCCGTACACGAGCTCGGTGGCCAGCGCCGCGTCGCGCGCCTGGAAGGTCTCGTCCTTGCGGGCCTTCTTCAGCAGCGGCGGCAGCACGAGATTCGCGTACGCGTCACGCTCGTCCACCGCCCGCAGCACCTCGAAGGCCAGCATCCGGACGGGGTCCTTCTTGGGCCTGCGGTACGGCTTGGCCGTCTTGGCCGGCTTGCTACGAGGCTGCTGCTGCTCGCTCACGTGAAAGGTGCTCCGGGGGTTACGGGAAGAACTGGAAGAACTGGAAGAACAAAATGCGGAAACTACGAAAATCAGCCTACGTCGGCCCCGCCGCCCAGGCTTTCACCAGGAGCGATCCGCACCCCGCGCGCCCAGTCGGCGGCCTTCATCGGCTTCTTGCCCTGCGGCTGCACCCAGAGCAGTTCCACGGCGTGCGAGCCGGTGCCGACGTAGACGTTGTTCTTGGCCGCACTCAGGTCGCCCGGCTTCAGGTCGGTCCGGTCCGTGACCAGTCCGACCGAGACGAGCTTGAGGCGCTCCCCCCGGAAGACCGTCCAGGCTCCGGGCGCCGGCGTGCAGCCGCGCACGAGCCGGTCGACGCGCATCGCGGGGGCGTTCCAGTCGACCCGGGCGTCCTCGACGGTGATCTTCGGCGCGAGCGAGATCCCGTCCGCGGGCTGCTCCACGGCGCGCAGGGTGCCGTCCTCGATGCCGTCCATGGTGGCGACCAGCAGTCCGGAGCCAGCGAAGGCGAGCCGGGTCAGCAGGTCGCCGCTGGTGTCGGTGGGCCGGATCTCCTCGGTGAGGATCCCGAAGACCGGGCCGGTGTCCAGTCCCTCCTCGATCCGGAAGGTGGAGGCGCCGGTGACCTGGTCCCCCGCCATGATCGACTGCTGCACGGGCGCGGCACCGCGCCACGCGGGCAGCAGGGAGAAGTGCAGGTTGACCCAGCCGTGCTTCGGAATGTCCAACGCGCCCTTGGGAATCAGGGCTCCGTACGCGACCACCGGACAGCAGTCGGGCCCGATCTCCCTCAACCGGGCCTGGAACTCCGGGTCTCGCGGCCGGGTGGGCTTGAGCACCTCGATGCCGGCTTCCTCGGCGCGCTCGGCGACGGGGCTGGCGACGAGGCGACGGCCACGGCCGGCCGGCGCGTCGGGCCGGGTGACGACGGCGGCGACCTCGTGTCGCCCGGAGGCGATCAGAGCGTCCAGGGCGGGCACGGCGACCTCGGGGGTGCCTGCGAAGACGAGCTTCACTGGGGTCTACCTCGCTATCTCGGCTGTCAGCAGCACATCAGTCTATGGTCTTGTCCGCCCACGGTCCCACCTGCGGCGGGCTGCCCGCCCGAGGGGGCGTACGCACACACGCGCGCTCCTCGCATATGCCGACACGCCCCCACAGCGTGACCTGCCCACCGGGTAGCGCGTTGGTCAAGAGAGATTGACCGAAACGGGCCGCGAAACAGAACGGTGTCTGCGGCCCTATCCGCTCTTCAGCACCGGTTCGAGAGGCTTCTTCATGGCCGACCACGCCACCCACGACGCCCAAGCACGGGCCAGCCTGCACCTCCTGGTGCGGGACATCGAGCGGGTTCGCCGGCAGGTGGATGCTCTGCGTACGCTCACCGCCCAGCTCGGCAACGTCTACCGCCCGCGCCGCTCAGGGCCCTCCACGGGCTTCGTCGTCTATGGCCGGGCACCCGCGCCCACCGTCCGCCTCGCGCAGGAGCTGCGGGACAGCGTCGAGACGCTGGTCACCGCCGCTGTGGACTTCGACCGCTCGCTCGGCTTCTCGTGGGACGCGGTCGGCTCGGCGCTCGGTGTCACCAAGCAGGCCGTCCACCGGCGCTACGGTGCCCGGCGGGCGCAGAGCGCCGAGCCCGGCAGCACCGAGCGGGAGCCGCTGGCCGAGGGCACGACGCCCCGGACCCTGGGGCCCCTGCCCACCGTCCCGGCGGCGCGCTCGGTGCCGCCGCAGCCGGTGCGCGAGGAGGCCGGCGCCGCGTCCCGCCCGGCCGCCTTCCCCGGTCCCCGCAACGGCTGACCCGTCCCCGTCGGGACGCCGACCCCCGACGACGACTCCGCCCCCGGCGAACCGGCCCCAGGCCAATCCGCCGGGGGCCCGTCGTTCCCCGCACTGGATGTGCCGCTGCGCGCCAAATCCAGCC
>NZ_JBHWMB010000075.1:36703-39336 GCF_042730015.1 Streptomyces sp. NPDC059957
GCCTGGTTTCCCCCCCCTGGGCTTTACGGCGATACGCCAACCCCACCCTAGCCGTCTTTTAGTTCCCTGTTTCTGGGGTGACCCCCCAGGGCCTCGCGCGCAGCCCGGCCCCTGACGGGTCAGGGCAGAGCCCTGGGAACGGTGGAAGGGCGGGTAGGGGACATCGCCCCGCAGGGCACCCCCGGGCCGCGCCCGGTCCGAGCCGGGACGGACCCGCACGGAGCCCTCAGCCGATGTCCAGCGGGTCGATCCGGATCCGGACCGCCTCCGCCGCCGGGACGCCCCGGGCCATCCGCGCGGCCTGGGCGGTCTTCAGCGCCGCCGCCAGCGCGGCCCCGCTCCCCGGCGGGACCCGGACCAGCGCCCGCTCCCCCGCGGACGCCTCCCCCCGGAGCGCGGGCAGCGGCACCGGCCCCAGCACCTCCGCGTCCGGCGGCAGCCCGGCCCCCGCCAGGAAGGCTTCGACGATCTCTGCGCTGCCCGCGGCGACCGCCGCCATCCGGGACACCGGCGGGAACCCGAGCTGCGCCCGCTCCGCGAGCTCCCGCACCGCGTGCCCGACGGGATCCCACCGCACCAGCGCCTGGACCGGCCGCAGCGTCGGCTCGGCGACGACCACGACCTGCCCGTCCCCGCGCACCAGCGAGGCCGCCGCGATCCACCGGCGCAGCGCGTCCTCGCTCGCCCGCAGGTCGGGCCGGCTCAGCATGGCCCAGCCGTCCAGCAGCAGCGCCGCCGCGTACCCGGCGCCCGCCGCGACCGGCTCGGCGCCGGGCGTGCACACCACCAGCGCGGGCCGGTCCGGCACCTCGTCCAGGATGTGGTCGCGCCCGGAGGTCCGTACGGGCACGGCCGGGAAAGCCCGCCCCAGCTCCTCGGCGGTCCGCCGCGCGCCCACCACCTGGGCCCGCAGCCGGAACGATCCGCACTCCTCGCAGTGCCAGCCCGGCTCGGTCCGCCCGCACCACCCGCAGTGCAGGTCCCGCGCGTCGGGCGCCTCCAGGGGCCCTGCGCAGACCGTGCACCGCGCCGGTGTCCGGCACCGCTCGCACGCCAGCCGGGGCACGTAGCCGCGCCGGGGCACCTGTACGAGCACGGGCCCGGTCTTCAGGCCCTCCCGTACGGTCTCCCACGCGAGGCTCGGCAGCCGGGCGGCCCGCGCGGCCCCGTCCCGGGCCAGCAGATCGTCGCCGACGGTCCGGATCCGGGGCGCGTGCGTGCGTACGGTCTCGCGGTCGGCGACCAGCGGGCGGGCCCAGCCGGACTCGACGAGCTGCGCGGCCTCGACCGTGCAGCTGGTGCTGCCCACCAGGAAGGCGCAGCCGTCGGTGACCGCGCGCAGTTCCAGTACCTCCCGCACGTGCGGGAAGGGGGCGTGGACGTCGCTGTGGCTGGAGTCGCCGTCGTCCCAGACGGCGACGAGCCCGAGGTCCCGTACGGGAGCGAACATCGCGGCGCGGGTGCCGACCACGGCCCGCACCGAGCCCCGGCTGACGGCCAGCCACTGGCGGTAGCGCTTCTCCGGCCCGGACTCGGCGGTCAGCAGCGCGTGCCGCCCCTCGCCGAGCAGGGCGATCAGTGCCGCGTCGACGCGGGCGGCGGTGCGGCCGTCGGGGACCACGGCGAGGGCGCCGCGTCCGGAGGCGAGGGTGGCGGCCATGGCGCGGGCCAGCTCGTCGGCCCAGCCGGGGCCGGGCAGGGCCGTCCACACGGCGCGCGGGGTTCCGCCGCCCGCCAGGGCCCGCAGGAAGCCGGGCCCGGCTCCGTACCGCTCCCAGCCGGCGGGCTCGGGCGCGGCGGGCGGGGGCAGCGGTTCGGGGGACGGCTTGGACTCGGCGCGGGCGCTGCGCGCGGGCAGCGCGAGCTGGAGCACGTCGGCGAGGCTGCCGGCGTACCGGTCGGCGACGGCGCGGGCGAGGGCGAGCATGCGGGGGCCGAGCACGACCTCCGGCGAGACGACCTGGGCGAGGGCCGCGAGGGCTCCGTTGTAGTCGGACTCGGCACGGCGCTCGATGACGAAGCCGTCGATGAGCCCGCCGCCTTCGCGGCGGCCGCCGTGGACCCGGTGGGAGCCGGCGCCGAAGCGGACCCGGACGCGGACACCGGGCTGGGCGGACTCGGAGAGTTCGGCGGGGACGGCGTAGTCGAAGAGCCGGTCGAGGTGGAGCACGCCCTTGTTCACGAGGACCCGGGCCACGGGCAGTTCCTCGGCCACGGAGGCCCCGCGCCAGGTCCGTGGTTTGGCCTTGGGCGCCTTGGCCTTCGCCTCGGCGACCATCTCCCGCATCAGCGCGAGCTGCTCCGGCGGACCTCCCGGCCCGCTCCGCTCCCCCGCGTCATTGGTGCTGCTCACACCCGCATTCTTACCAAACCCCACCGACAACCGCGGACGGGGCGCCGCACGCGGACGGCCCCGGACCGTGAAGGTCCGGGGCCGTCCGTCGATCAGGCGGGTACTACAGGCCGGCAGCGGTACGCAGGGCGTCCACGCGGTCGGTGCGCTCCCAGGTGAAGTCCGGCAGCTCGCGGCCGAAGTGGCCGTAGGCGGCGGTCTGGGCGTAGATCGGGCGCAGCAGGTCGAGGTCGCGGATGATCGCGGCCGGGCGCAGGTCGAAGACCTGGCCGATGGCGTT
>NZ_JBHWMB010000076.1:0-39003 GCF_042730015.1 Streptomyces sp. NPDC059957
CCTCCCGGACCGCCGCCGCACCGGCGTTCGCGCCCCCACCTCACCCGGGGGCCGAACCCGTGCTCACCGCTACCGCTCGTCTTCGGCGAGCAGCCGCAGCGCCTCCAGGGCCACGGCGCTGCCCCGCGCGACCCCGGCCGCGACCACCTCACGGTGCGGGTCGTATCCGCCGGTCGCCTCCACGTCGACGAGGTCGTCGGCGTTCGCCCCGTCCACCACCAGCAGTCCGCCCGCGGTCAGCCCGCGCAGCGAAGCCGTCACCAGCAGCGCGGAGAGCTCCATCTCGATCGCGGCGACACCGGCCTTCTCGTACGCCGGGAAGGCGATGAGCCCCGGCTGGAAGGCGGCGCGCGTCCAGACGATGCCCCGGTGGTGGGGTGCTCCCGCCTCGACGGCCGCCCGCTGCAGCGCCAGTACCGCCTCTGGTGCGGACACCGCGGGATACTCCGGCGGCAGCAGCTGCCCGGTCACCCCGTCATCGCGTACCGCCGCCTCGGCGATCACCAGGTCCCCGTCTGCGATTCCGGGTCGGATCGCCCCCGCGGTCCCGAATCTGATCAGGGTGCGCACGCCCGCGTCGGCCAGCTCCTGGAAGAGCAGGATCGCGCCGGGTCCGCCGACCCCGTGGGAGGCGACCGTCACCGGGAGCCCTCGCCAACTTCCGCTGAACACGCGGTACTCACGGTGGTGGGACACCTCTTTCGCGTCCTCGAGTGATCCCGCGACGGCTTCGGCCCGCGCGGGGTCGCCTACGACCAGCGCGGAGGCCGGCAGGCCGGTGCGGGGGATGCGGGTGAGGGGCAGCAGGTCCTGGGTCATGCGACAGCTCCGGTTCTCGTACGGGTGGCACGGCGGCGGGCCGCCGTCGTCAGGAAGAGGGCCGCGAGCGTGACGGCGTACGGCGCTGCGTCCGTGGCCTGCTGCGGGAGGCCGAGGCCTTGCAGGCGGAAGCCGACCGCTTCGGCGACGGCGAACAGCAGGGCCGCCAGCAGTACGCCGACGGGTGCGGCGCGGCCGAGCATGACCGCCACCACCGCGATCCAGCCGCGGCCCGCGGTCATGTTCTCGGAGAACAAGGTGACGTTGCCGAGGGCGAGTTGGGCCCCGCCCAGACCGCACAGCGCCCCGGCGGCCAGGACCGCGCCGTAGCGGTACTTCACGGGACTCACCCCCAGTGCCGCCGCGGCCTCGGGCGCTTCGCCGACCCCGCGCAGCCTCAGCCCCCACACGTGGCGGGACAGCGCGAAGGCGGTGAGCGCCACGGCGGCCCAGGAGAGGTAGGCGAGCGGTGACTGCCCGCCGATCAGGGGGAGTCCGGACAGGGCGGGGTCGTCGAAGGTGCCCCGCACCCCGAAGACCGTACGCAGCAGGAAACCGGTGAGTCCGAGGGCGAGGAGGTTCATGGCCACGCCCAGCACCACCGCGTCACCGCGCAGGGTCACCGCGCCCACGGCCAGGATCAGGGAGTACGCGGCGGCGGCAAGCGCTGCCGCGAGCACTCCGAGCCACGGACTGCCGGTGAACCAGCTCGTGGTGACCGCGCTGAAACAGCCGATCAGCATCATGCCCTCGAGGCCGATGTTGAAGACGCCGGCCCTCTCGCAGATCGCCCCGCCGAGCGCGGCGAGCAGGATCGGGGTGAGCGCGCGCAGCACCGAGAGGAAGAGGTCGGTTTCGAGGGACATCAGGCGACCTTCACGTTCTCGTTCGTGTTCACGTCGTGGCTCTCATCGCTGCTCTCGTCGCTGTTCTCGTTGCTGTTCTCGCCGTTGGTCTCGTCATACGTCGCGCTCTCGCCCTTGCGTCGCCCGGCGCGCCGGGGCATCCGCGACCTGGAGGCGAGCAGGACGATGACCAGGGCCTGGAGCACCTGTGTCAGCTCGCGCGGGACCTCGGTGGCCCGCTCCATGCTCAGGCCCCCGACCTGCAGGACCGTGAAGAAGAGGGCCGCGAGCACGGTGCCGGCCGGGGCCGCGGCGGCGAGCAGCGCCGCCGTGAGTCCGGTCCACGTGTAGCCGGGGGCGGTGAGCGCGCCGTCGATGAACCGGTGCGGGAAGCTCAGCGCCCCGATCGCTCCCACCAGACCCGAGATGGCGCCGGAGGCGCCCATCAGCCGTAGTGTCAGCCGCCCGCGGTCGACTCCCGCGTACGCCGCGAAGCGCGGACCCAGGCCAGTCATCCGGACCTCGTACCCGGCGCTGGTGCGCGAGTCGACGAAGAAGTGGACCCCGGCCGCGGCGACGACGAGGAGCAGGCCGGCGGTCACCGTGGTCGACCCGAGCGCGGGCAGTTCCACGCCTTCGGGCAGCCGTCGTGTCTGCGGCAGACCGGAGCCGGGCTCCTTCAGCGGATACCGCGCCAGGTAGGAGGCGAAGGAGACCGCCGGATAGGACAGGAGCAGGCTGCTCACCAGGAGCGGAACCCCGAGGCGGGTCTCGCACACGGCGGCGAGCACGGCGTACGCGGCTCCGGCCGCCATGCCGGCGAGGAGGGACACCGCGACGGTGAGCGGTGCGGGCAGTGGTGCGTAGAGGCCGGTCACGGTGGCGGCGAGGCCGCCGAGCACCAACTGCCCGTCACCGCCCAGGTTGATCAGTCCGGCGCGGAGCGGCACGGCCAGCGCGAGGGCCATGCCCAGGACGCTGGTGGCGGTGGTCAGCGTGGCTCCGATCCCGTCGGGTCCGAGGGAGCCGCTCAGCACGGCCCCGTACGCGGTGAACGGGTCGGCCCCGGTGGCGGCGAGGAGGAGCACGCCGATCAGGAGGGTGGCGGCCACGGAGAACAGGACGGGGGAACGCAGTGCGGACGCGAGGGCGGATCGGGTGGGCAAGGTGCTCATGTCAGGCCTCCGCTCCGGCCAGGGCCAGCCCCAGGGTGTGTTCGTCCGCCTCGTCCCGGGTGTAGGAGGCCGAGATCCGGCCCTCGTACATCACCAGGATCCGGTCCGACAGGCCGCGGATCTCGCTGAGTTCGGCGGAGACCAGGAGCACCGCGTGACCCGCGTCCCGGTAGGCGACGAGCCGTTCGTGGATCTGCTGGATCGCACCGATGTCCACGCCGCGCGTGGGTTGTTCCACCAGCAACAGTGGTGCCTCATGGGCGAGTTCCCGGCCGACGAGCAGCTTCTGCAGGTTGCCGCCGGACAGGGCGCCCGCCGGGGCCCCCGGTGAGGGCGCCTTGATGCCGAAGCGTTCGATCAGGGACCGGGCATGGGCGCGCAGGGCCGCGGGGCGGAGCAGTCCGTGCCTGGTGGCGAGTGATGTCCGGTGGTGCCCCATCGCCAGGTTCTCCGCGACGGAGGCGGCGGGCGCGGTGCCGACCGCCGCACGGTCCTCCGGTACGTAGGCGAGGCCTGCCGCCCGGCGTCCGGCCGGTGACTCGTGGGTGATGTCGCGCCCGGCCAGCTCGATGTGGCCGGCGGTCACGGGGCGCAGCCCCGCCAGCGCTTCGATCAGCTCGCTCTGCCCGTTGCCCGCGACGCCGGCGATGCCGACGATCTCCCCGGCCCGGACGGTGAGGTCCACTCCGCGCACGCCGGAGACGGACAGCACCACCGCTCCGGGGGTCCCCGGCGGGTGGATCCGGTCCAGCTCCACCCGGCGGCCGGTCATCGCCTCGGCGATCTCGGCCGCCGTGGTGTCGGCGGTACGCAGCCGGGCCGTGACCCGTCCGTCGCGCAGCACCGTGACGTTGTCGCTCACCGAAAGCACCTCGTTCAGCTTGTGGGTGACGAGAATCACCGAATGCCCCTGCTCCGCCAGGGACTTGAGGACGGCGAACAGCTTTCCGGCCTCGTCGGGCGTGAGGACGGCCGTCGGCTCGTCGAGGATCAGGACGCGGGCCCCGCGGTGCAGCAGCTTGAGGATCTCCACCCGCTGCCGCACGCCGATGGGCAGAGCGCCGACCCGGGCGTCGGGGTCGACCGGCAGCCCGTGCTCCTCGGCGAGTTCGCGGACCCGGCGGCGCGCGGCCGCACGGTCGAGGAGGCCGAACCGGCGCGGCTCGGTCCGGAAGACGATGTTCTCGGCGACGGTGAGCGAGTCGAAGAGCCGGAAACCCTGGTGGACCATGCCGAGCCCGGCGCCGATCGCGTCGGCCGGGTCCGAGAAGTTCACCTCGCGGCCGTGGACGCGGATCGTGCCGGCGTCCGGTCGCAGCATCCCGTACAGGATCGACATCAGGGTGGACTTTCCGGCGCCGTTCTCCCCCATCAGGGCATGGATCTCGCCGCGCCGCACCCGCAGGTCGACGGCGTCGTTCGCGAGCGTCCCGGTGAACCGCTTGGTGATTCCCGCGAGTTCGACGACCGTCTCGGCGGGACTACTTGGCTGCGGGGTCATCGACCTTCAGCTCTCCGGAGACGATCTGGTCGCGCAGCCGCTTCACCTGGTCGAGGACCGCAGTGTGCCGGGCTATGACGCACTGGGACTCGGCGACGCCCTGTTCCAGGCCGGTCAGGCTGATGCCGCCCTCCTTGAGTCCGTACGAGACGGTCTGGCCGCCCTTGCCGCCGAGCACCTGCTCGATGCCCTTCTCCACGGCGACGTCGGTCTTCTTGATCACGTTGTCGACGACGGTGCCGGGCGCCGTGACGCACTGGTTCACGTCCACGCCGTACGCGAAGACCCCCTTGGCCTTGGCCGCCTCGAAGACTCCGTAGTTGCCCGCGGCCGCGGCGGCCATCAACTGGTCGGTGCCGGCCGCGATCAGCGAGCCGGCCTGTTCCTTGGCGCGGGCCGAGTCGTTGAAGGGCGACTGACCGCCGACGAAGCGGGTGGTCGCCTGGCTCGTGGGCGCGGTCGCCCTGGCCCCGGCCGCGAACGGTTCGCTGTAGCGCCGGAACTGGGGCGTGTCGAGCACGTCCACGGCCCCGACCTTGCCGCTCTTGGTGAGCAGCCCGGCCTCGGCTCCGGCCAGGAAGACCCCTTCGTGCTCCCGGAACACGGCGCAACTCACGTTGGGGTAGGCCTGCTTGGTGCAGGCATCGATCACCAGGAACTGCTGGTCCGGATGGGCCTCGGCCTGCTGGGCGGCCAGGTCGGCGAACTCGAAGCCGACCAGGACGATCACCTTCGGCTTGGCCTCCACGGCGCCCTGGACGTTCTGCTGCCGGGAGGCCACGTCGGTGGACTCGTAGACCTTGGAACTGCCCGAGCGTGCGGTGGCCGCGGCCTTCACGCCGTCCACGGAGAGCCTCAGGAACTCGTTCTGTCCCACCGCGTCCGGGGTGACGAGAGTGAACTGCGGGCCGGCGCTCTTGCCGCCCTCCTCCTTCTTCGCCGCGGCGGCGTTGCAGCCGGTGGCGAGCAGTACGCCTCCCGCCACGGTGGCGGCGAGTCGAAGGGCATGGGTACGGGATCTCCGGGACATGGAGGCGACCTTCCAGGACGGTTCGGGGGCGCACGGGTGCACGGACAGACGGGCACGGGGTGCACGAGGGAGGCGGCCGTTCGTATGTGAACGGCGCACGAGATCTGTGAAATCCACGTGAAATCAGACGAGTTCGGAAAGGGGCTCGTCAGGTGGCAGGCGGAGAAGCGGTCAGCCGCGACAGGCGTCGCTGGAGCACCGGCCGTAGTCGAGGTAGCGCCGCAGCGTCAACAGCATGTGCGCTCTCCCCTCGGACTACCGTGCAACAGATCGTTGAGGCCAGGAGAGTAGCACCGGGGTGCGCGTGACCGGTCCTCCGTCTCGAACTCTGGTTCCCACAGCTCCTGTACGGTGGCGCGCACCCCTCCCCCCTTCCTCCCTCGAGCCTTTGGAGTGCACTGTCATGACCAGGGAACTGCGTGCCGTCGAGTGGGCCGGAGACGGTCTCGCCCTGATCGACCAGACCGTTCTGCCGCACCGCAAGGAGGTGCTGCGCGTCACCGACGTGGAGGCTCTGGTGGACGCGATCCGGCGCCTCGTGGTGCGCGGGGCCCCGGCGATCGGCGCGGCCGGGGCGTACGGTGTGGCCATCGCGCTGTTGCAGGGCGACCGCGAGGGCTGGGACCGTACGCGGATACGCGAGGAGGTCGCCCGGATCCGGGCGGCCCGGCCGACCGCGGTCAACCTGGCCGTGTCCGTGGACCGGGTGCTGGCGAAGCTGGACGAGGGCGTGCCGGCCGTCCTGGCGGAGGCCGCCACCGTGCAGCGCGAGGACGTGGAGGCCAATCACGCTCTGGGCGCGCACGGCGCGGACTGGCTGCTGAAGCGGCTCGACAAGGACCGTCCCCTGCGCGTCCTGACGCACTGCAACACCGGGGCGCTCGCCACGGCGGGCTGGGGCACCGCGCTCGGTGTGATCCGTGAACTGCACGCCCGCGGGCTGCTCGAGACGGTGTACGCCGACGAGACCCGGCCGCTCCTGCAGGGAGCCCGGCTGACCGCCTGGGAGCTGGCCGAGGAGGGCATAGCGCACTACGTCCAGGCCGACGGCGCGGCAGCGGGGACCATCCTGCGGGGAGAGGTGGACTTCGCAGTGGTGGGCGCGGACCGGATCGCCGCGAACGGCGACACCGCGAACAAGGTCGGCACGGTCGGCATCGCTCTGGCGTGCGCGCACGCGGGCATCCCGTTCGTCGTCGCGGCGCCCACCACGACGGTGGACCTGGCCACCTTGAGCGGCGAGGAGATCACCATAGAACTCCGGGGTGAGGATGAGGTGTTGGAATGGGGCGGCGTCCGCACCGCACCGGCCGGTTCCCGCGGCCACAACCCTGCCTTCGACGTGACCCCGGGCAGTCTGGTGACGGCGCTGGTCACCGAGCGCGGGGTCCTGGAGGTGTCCGCGGGCGAGCTCCCCTCGGACCACCTGGTCTGAGGCGGCCCGAGGGCCTGTCGTCAAACTCCCGTCGTCGCCCGAAGGGCGGCCTTGCGGCGTCTGGTGCGTGCTCTCGGCGTGCCGGGCGGAAGCCCGCGTACTGGACGTACTTGGCTTCCGTCCGGTGCGGCGAGAGTGCGTGCCAGGCGTCGCGAGGCAGACGGGAGTTTGGCGACAGGCCCCAGCCGGCGCGCACGTCGAGGAGCTCGGCGGGGACCCGGCCGCCCTGGTCGTGGCCGGCGACAGTGCGGGCGGGAACCTCGCCGCCGCCTCGCTCCTGCTGGCCCGCGAGTGCGGGGGACCGGCCGTCGCGCTCCAGGTGCTGATCTACCCGTGCCTGGACGCCGCCGGGGACACCGCGTCCTACCGGGGCAACGCGGAGGGCTACTTCCTGACCGCGGCGCACCTGCGCTGGTTCTGGGAGCAGTACCTGGGCCCCGACGGCGACGGCGGTGATCCGCTGGCCTCCCCGCTCGCCGGGGACCCGAAGGGGCTGCCGCCCGCGTACGTGGTGGTCGCCGGCTGCGATCCGCTGCGGGACGAGGGGGAGGCGTACCACCACAGGCTGCTCGGCGCCGGAGTCCGTTCGGCCCTGGACTCCCACCCGGGAATGTTCCACGGATTCCTCGCGCTGGCCGCGGTGCTCCCCGAGGCCCGTCAGGCCTTGGCGCGATTGGGCGAAGTCGTCGACTCGACCCATAAGAACGGGAAGACTTCCGGTGAAACTGGGGGTGACGCAGGATAATTTCCCGGATCTCCTCTTGAGCAAGAGGGCCTCACATGCCTACCCTGTCCCGACGTGAGGTTCTCCTGTGGAGGAAGTGACATGACGGAAACTCTTGTGCCGGGTACCGGCGGTGCCGTGATAACCGCTGGTGACCGGGTGGTCGACCACCCGGCGTGGCCCGAGCTCAAGGCCGCCGTGGAGGAGATCCGGCCCTGGCAGTCGGCCGACGGCTCCATCGACTTCGAGCGCGAGGGGCACCACGCCCGCATCGCCGCCCCGGCCGCGGTCGAGCGCGTGATCGAGGGCATCGAGGCGCTGTCGCCGCTGCTCCCGCACGGCGCCGCGTACCACGCGGCCCTCATCGGCGACCTGCGCAAGTGGGCCGACGGCGGCTTCGGCGTGCCGGACTTCCTCGACTCCCTGCTGGCCTTCGCCCCGGCCGCCGAGCGCGCCGACGGGCTCCAGCACCTCGTGGTCTTCCCGATGTACACGCAGAACGGCAACCCGGACCGCAACCTCGAAGCCGTCGTGCTGAAGATGGTGTGGCCCGAGTGGCTCTCCGAGCTGGAGCGCACCCGGTACGACAACCCGCTCTTCCTCGGCATCACCTTCGAGGACTTCACCCCGGGCTACGACACGCACTCCGCCGTGCTCTTCCCGGAGACCATCGCGGTGCGCGAGGCCCCCGAGCGCTTCACCTGGGGCGGCATCTTCTGCGACCGCGAGGCCGCCCGCTACCGCAAGGTCACCGAGGCCGCCGTCGACATCCTGGGCATCGAGCTGCCCGAGGACATCGCCCGGATGGTCGAGGACCAGGAGCGCTGCGAGAAGGCCTTCGTCCTGTGGGACATGGTCCACGACCGCACCCACAGTCACGGCGACCTGCCGTTCGACCCCTTCATGATCAAGCAGCGCCAGCCGTTCTGGATGTACGGACTGGAAGAGCTGCGCTGCGACCTCACCGCCTTCAAGGAGGCCGTGAAGCTGGAGTCCGAGGGCAACGAGCACGGCCGTGACGTGCAGTACGCCGTCCTCTTCGACCGGATGTTCCGCTTCCCGGTGTCCGGCGACCGCACCCGCAACTACGACGGCCTCGGCGGCCAGCTCCTCTTCGCGTACCTCCACAAGCACGACGTCGTGCGCTGGACGGACAACAAGCTGAAGATCGACTGGATGCGCGCCCCGCAGGTCACCAACCAGCTGTGCGCCGAGATCGAGGGCCTCTACCGGGCCGGCATCGACCGCCCGAAGCTCGTCCACTGGTTCAAGGCGTACGACCTGGTCGCCGAGTACCTCGCCCCCCACCCGGGCTCCAAGTGGGCCAAGGGCCCCGACGCCCTGGACCTGACGCAGCCGCCCCGCAAACTCGTGGACGACGTGCTTCCGGACGAGTTTCCGCTGAGCATGTTCTATGAGGCCCTGGCCAAGAAGCTCAAGGGCGTGATCGCCTCGACCAAGGGCATCACGGCAGGGAACGCCGCGGAACGCGAGACCGCCGCGCGGGTCGCCGCGTGAGCGCTCGCCCACAGGAGGCTGCACAGATGAACGGCTCCGGTAACGGGAACGGAAAGCTCCACGGGGCGGTAGTGGCAGTGGCGGGGGCCGGCGGGCCCGCCGGCCGCGCCACCCTGCTCCGCCTCGCCGAGGCGGGAGCCGTGGTCGTCGCCTCCGACGCCGACGCGGCCCGCCTCGCCGAAGCGGTGGACGCCGCTCGCTACGCCCACGGCGGCGCCACCATCACCGGTGACACCGTCGACCTGCTCGACCTGGACGCCACCAAGGCCTGGGCCGAGCAGACCGAGAAGGAATTCGGCCGCATCGACGGCCTGGTCCACCTCGTCGGCGGCTGGCGCGGCAGCAAGACCTTCACCGACGTCGACCTCGCGGACTGGGCCTTCCTGGAGAAGCTCCTCATCCGCACCGTTCAGACAACCTCGCTCGCCTTCCACGACGGGCTGCTGCGCAGCGACCGCGGCCGCTACGTCCTGGTCAGCCAGTCCGGAGCGCACAAGCCGGTCGCCAATAACGCCGCGTACAACGCGGGCAAGGCGGCGGCCGAGGCCTGGACGCTCGCGATGGCGGATTCCTTCCGCAAGGCGGGTGGTGAGGACGGTCCGGGCGCCGCGGCTGCGATCCTGGTGATCAAGGCATTGGTACACGACGCGATGCGCGCCGAGCGTCCCACTGCGAAGTTCGCGGGCTTCACCGACGTCAAGGAGCTGGCCGAGGCCATCGCCGGCGTCTGGGAGCGGCCCGCCTCCGATGTGAACGGACAGCGCCTGTGGCTCACCCCCCAACCGTGAAGACCGGTGCAGTGAAGACCGCGATACGCAAGTCCGCCGCGAAGACCGACGCCCGCCGGCACCACGACCCGGCGGTGCGTGGTTTCGCGAGCGACAACTACGCCGGGATCCACCCGGAGATCCTCGCGGCCATCGCGCTCGCCAACGGGGGCCACCAGGTCTCCTACGGCGACGACGAGTACACCGAGAACCTGCAGCAGGTCTTCCGCGGCCACTTCGGCCCGCACGCCGAGGCCTACCCCGTCTTCAACGGCACCGGCGCCAACGTGACCGCCCTGCAGGCGCTCACCGACCGCTGGGGCGCGGTGGTCTGCGCCGAGTCGGCGCACATCAACGTCGACGAGGGCGGTGCCCCCGAGCGGATGGCGGGCCTCAAGCTGCTCACCGTCCCCACGCCGGACGGCAAGCTCACCCCCGAGCTCATCGACCGGCAGGCATGGGGCTGGGAGGACGAGCACCGGGCGATGCCCCAGGTCGTCTCGATCACCCAGAACACCGAGCTCGGCACGGTCTACACCGTGGACGAGGTCCGCGCGATCTGCGAGCACGCGCACGCCAAGGGGATGAAGGTCCACCTCGACGGCGCCCGGATCGCCAACGCCGCGGCCTCGCTCGACGTGCCGATGCGCAGCTTCACGAACGCGGTCGGCGTGGACGTGCTGTCCTACGGCGGCACCAAGAACGGGATGATGGCCGGCGAGGCCGTCGTCGTGCTGAACCCGGACTCCGTCCGGCAGATGAAGCACATCCGCAAGATGTCGATGCAGCTCGCCTCCAAGATGCGCTTCGTGTCGGTGCAGCTCGAGGCGCTGCTCGCGAAGGACCTGTGGCTGCGCAACGCCCGCCACGCCAACGCGATGGCGCAGCGGCTGGCGGCCGGGGTGCGCGAGACCGACGGGGTGGAGATCCTCTACCCGGTGCAGGCGAACGCGGTGTTCGCGCGGCTCCCGCACGAGGTCACGCGGCGCCTGCAGGAGCGCTACCGCTTCTACTTCTGGGACGAGATCGCGGGCGACGTCCGGTGGATGTGCAGCTACGACACCCAGGAGGAGGACGTGGACGGCTTCCTCCAGGCCCTCAAGGAAGAGCTCGCACGCTAGTGGCATAAATTCATAGGCATGCAGTCGGATGCATGGATATGCTCCTGGATCATGGAACTGATCCAGGAGCATTCCGACGTAGCCGCCTATCTGGCGGCCGATGAAGCGGTCGACCACGGCCATCCACTGGTCGACGAGACCGCCGACGCGCTATGGACGGCCACGGGCGACGCATATTCATACGCAAAGGCGGCCTTCGAGTTCGTCCGTGACACCATCCCTCACTCCGCCGACTCCGGGGACAACCGCGTCTCCTGGCGAGCCTCCGACGTCCTGGAGACGCGCAACGGGATCTGCTACGCCAAATCCCACGCGCTGACCGCCCTGCTGCGCAACCGGGGCATCCCGGCCGGCCTCTGCTACCAGCTCCTCGGCGACGACGACGGATCGAACCTCGCCCTCCACGGCCTCGTCGCACTGCGCCTGCCCGGCGGCGAGGGCTGGGCCCGGGTGGACCCGCGGGGCAACAAGCCCGGTGTGGATGCCCAGTTCACCCTCGACCGCGAACAACTGGCCTTCCCGGTCCGTCCTGAACTCGGCGAGATCGACTACCCGGGGGTGTATGCGGCACCCCGCCCGGCCCCGCTCAAGGCGCTCCAGGAGTCCGCGGACCGGCCGCAGTTGTGGCGGAACCTGCAGACGGCGCTGGAGCCGCCGGGGCGCCGGCGCCGGCGCCGGCCGTCTTCCGTATGCGGCCGCGCGCCGTCACCACGGTGTGCAGCAGGGCGGCGGCCAGTTGCAGGACCGCGATCGCGAGCACCAGGATCCAGGGCGGTACGTCGGCGGCGAGTCCCACGAGGGCGGCGCCCGTGGACGCGGCCGTCACCTTCAGTCCGGCGCCGAGCGTGAACACCTGGGTCCGCGCCCCGTCGGGCGCGAACTCCGAGCGGATCCGCAGGGTGGCCGTCAGCAGGGGCCCGTCGCACACCCCGGCCGCGGCGAACGCCACGGCCGCGAGCGGGAGGGACGGGGTGAACGCGGCCACCGTCAGCGCCACCCCGGTCGCCGCCATGGCCCAGCAGGCGAGCCGGCCCGCGGGGATGGTCGTGATCCTGCCCAGCGTCAGGGAGCCGGTCAGGGCGCCCAGGGCGAAGGCGGTCATCAGTACGCCGCCGCCACCCGGGCTGCCGAGCGAGGTGGCCAGGAGGACCGAGGTGACGGTGAGCGCCCCGAGGCCGAGGAAGGCCAGGGTCGTGGCCGAGGTGATGGCCCGCAGCTGCCGGATCCGCCACAGGGCGGCCAGCCCGGCGCCCATCCCGACCCGGGGTGCGCCGGGGCCGGGGTCCGGGCTTCCGTGCGGGCTCCCGTACGGAAGGGTCGCCGCGAGCGCCGCCGCCAGCGCGCCGGACGCGGCCAGGAGCGCCATCGCCGGCCCGGCCGAGCCGAAGGCCGCGACCAGGCTGACGGCCGCCGGAGCGGTGACCGCGGCGCCGTTGTAGGTCGACGCGTCCCAGCCGTACGCCTTGTCGCGCGCCGGACCGGCCGGAACCAGCCCCGCCACCAGGCTCGACAGCCCGCCCGTCACCATAGGCCCGCAGGAGCCGCCGAGTACCGCCACCGCGAGCACCACCGGGGTCGGAGCCCGCCCGAGCAGGAGCGCGAGTGCCGCCACGGCCGTGGTGAATCCCGCCAGGGCGCCCACCTGGAAGAGGCGGGGCCGGCGCGACCTGGCCGCGGCGGCGCCCGCGAGCGGAGCCGCGAGCACGTGCGGGGCCAGCCAGGCCGTCAGTACGAACGCGCCGTGGGCGGCGCTCCCGGTGCGCTGGAGGGCGAGCAGCACGACGGCCATGCCCATTCCCTCGGAGGCGAAGCGCGCCGCCAGTGCGGCGGCCAAGTACCGTCCGAGCCCCGGCATCCCGGCCCCTTTCGCCAGGTGACGTGGCAGAGGGGTGCGAGATTACGCCATACGGGTGTAGGGCGAAAGGATCGCTGTTTTCGGTCAATAGGAAACCTTCCTGTCTGACATCGTTGTCAGCTTGGCATGCGCATGAGTATCTTCGGCCGCAGGATTCCCCCCACGGACCCTCCGAAGGACCCCCCACCTTCGATCTCCGACCTCCGACCTCCAACCTCCGACCTCCGACCGGAAGGCGCTTCATGCGTTACGGAGTCCCCGCCGGGCTGCTCGCCTCGGCCCTCGGCCTGGTCGCGGCGCTGACCCTCGCCCCCACCTCCGCCGCCGTCACCCCCCACACCCCCGTCACCCCCGCCGTGTCCGCCGCCGCCCCCGCGGCCTTCGCCCATCCCGGAGTCCTGAACAGCCGCGCCCAGTTGGACTTCGTACGCACCAAGGTGCAGGCCGGGCAGCAGCCTTGGAAGGCGGCGTTCGACGCCATGATCGCGAGCCGGTACGGCTCGCTGTCGCGGACGCCCAAGCCCCGCGAGATCGTCGAGTGCGGCTCCTACTCCAACCCCAACCTCGGCTGCACCGACGAGAGGGAGGACGCCATAGCCGCGTACACCGACGCGCTCGCCTGGTACATCACCGGCGACGTGCGGTACGCGAAGAAGTCGATCGAGCTGATGGACGCGTGGTCGGCCCGCATCAAGGACCACACCAACAGCAACGCCCCGCTGCAGAGCGGCTGGGCGGGATCCACCTGGCCGCGGGCCGCCGAGATCGTCAAACACACCTACACCGGCGGCTGGCCGAACCAGGGACGCTTCGCCACGATGCTGCGCGAGGTCTACCTGCCCGAGGTGATCGGCGGGAAGCCGAACAGCAACGGCAACTGGGAACTGATCATGATGGACGCCGCCGTCGGCATCTCCGTCCACCTCGACGACCGCGCGAGCTACGACAAGGCGATGGCGATCTACCTCGGCCGGGTGCCCGCCTACTTCTACCTGGCCTCCGACGGGCCGCAGCCCAAGTACCCGCCGCGCTCCACCATCGACACCAGGAGCGAACTGATCGGCTACTGGCACGGCCAGAGCACCTTCGTCGACGGCCTGGCGCAGGAGACCTGCCGGGACTTCGGCCACACGGGCATGGGCATCGCGGCGACCATGCACGTCGCCGAGACCTCGCGCATCCAAGGGCGCGACCTGTACCCGGAGTTCAAGGACCGCTTCCGCCACGCGCTGGGCTTCCACGCCAAGTACGAGCTCGGTGAGGCCGTGCCCTCCTGGCTGTGCGGCGGGAGCCTGACCAAGGGCCTGGGCCCGGCGACCGAGGTCGGCTACAACGCCCTGCACACCCGGCTGGGCGTCACGATGGAGAACACCCGCCGGCTCACCGAGGGCCGCCGCCCGGCGGGAACCGAGAACCACTTCGAGGCGTGGGAGACGCTGACCCACGCGGAGAATCCGAACTGACGCACCCCGGCGTGAGACCGCACCCCCGGCGGGAGACCGCGGCCCCGCCCGACGGGCGGGGCCGCGGTCTGCCGTAAGAGTCAGCAGGCCTCATGGGCCCCATAGGCCTCGTGGGACCCGGCAGGCCTCAGCCTGCTTCCTTGACCTGCTCCGGGGTCGGCGCGGTGCCACCGAGGTGGGCCGGCAGCCACCAGGAGTCCTCGATGCCCTTGGGCTTGGCCGGGTAGGCGGCCTGAGCGGCGTCCAGCAGCTCCTGCACCCGTCCGCGCAGCCGGCGGGTGATGGCGCCGGCGTACTGGTCGGCGGGGGCCTCCAGCGGCTCGCCCACCCGCATCGTCACCGGGATGTGGCTGCGCTTGAGGTCCTTGGGGCGGCCCTTGGTCCACATCCGCTGCGTACCCCACAGCGCCACCGGGATCAGCGGAACGCCGGCTTCCTGGGCCATGCGCGCCGCACCGGACTTGAAGCTCTTGAGCGTGAAGGACTGGGAGATCGTGGCTTCCGGGAACACGCCGATGATCTCGCCGGAGCGCAGCGAGTCGAGCGCGTGCTGGTAGGCCGTCTCGCCCTGGGCGCGGTCCACCGGGATGT
Organism: Streptomyces sp. NPDC059957; assembly: GCF_042730015.1. Taxonomy (NCBI): domain Bacteria; kingdom Bacillati; phylum Actinomycetota; class Actinomycetes; order Kitasatosporales; family Streptomycetaceae; genus Streptomyces; species Streptomyces sp. NPDC059957. The sequence goes on from NZ_JBHWMB010000076.1 coordinate 14,845, forward strand.
GCTTCATCGCGCGCATCAGCGGGCCGGACACCTTGTGCCGGAACACCGACTCCTTCGCCATGAAGCGGACGAGCCGCTTCTGCGGGCGAGCGGTCAGCCCGGCGAAGATGAAGTCGAGGTAGCCGATGTGGTTCGACACCAGAACGGCCCCGCCCTTGCGCGGGATGTTCTCGGTGCCCTTCATGTCGATGCGGACGTCGAGCGCACGGAAGAGGGTGTGCGCGGCACCGATAACCGGGGGGTAGACGAGCTCAGCCATGGTGGGGAGACCCCGCTTTCTGCCTGGAGGTGCTCCCGGCCGGAAGTTACGGCAGCGTAGGTACGCGGCCATGGGGATCGTGCCCCATACGAGAGCCGCAGGCCAGCCCAGACGCCCGTGCCCGGGGAGATTCTCGTCACGCCGGGAATGCGCCGCGCCCGCGGGGCGCTCCGATCAACGGAAGAACGTACCGGGATGATGGAAGGTGCCCGTACGGAGCGGGCGACGGCGGATGTGGCGGTTACGGCGGAGACGGGGGCGCGGGTGCGCGCAGGCGAGCGGGGCGAGGTCGTCGGCGAAGTCCGGCTGGGCATCGCCGAACTGGGTGCCGAGCCGGGGGAGCGGGCCACGCTCGTGCAGTTCTCCAGCGCCTTCTGCCAGCCCTGCCGGGCCACCCGGCGGCTCCTGGACGAGGTCGCGGCCATGGTCGCGGGCGTCCGGCACATCGAGATCGACGCCGAGAAGAACCTGGACCTCGTACGGGCCCTCGGCATCGAGAAGACCCCGACGGTACTGGTCCTGGACGCGGCCGGCCGGATCGTGCGGCGGGCCGCCGGAATGCCGCGCAAGGCGGACGTGATCGCCGCCCTGGGCGCCGCCGTATGACGCGGGCGCGGGCGCGGAACTCGCCGGGCTGCCGGCTCCCGGGGCGTCCGGTGAGCCGGTACGCGCGTCCGCACGCAGCGTGACGCGCCCTACATCTGCCCGTTCGGGCTTGACTGCGTACACGAGAGATCGCCAGGCTTGCGATATGCGGTATGAACTCCTGCTTTACGGACGGGGCACCTCCTGATGACGGCTCCGACGGCTCCGTCCCCACGGGTCGGCGCAGGTCTGCCCGGCTCGCCCGCGCTGTTGCGCTCGGTGTTCCGCCGGCACGCCGCGGGCGTCGCCGTGATCACCGCCGAGAGCGGCGGCCGGCCGGTGGGCTTCACCGCGACCTCCCTCAACTCCGTCTCGGCGGACCCCCCGCTCCTGTCGTTCACCATCGGCACCGGTTCCTCCAGCTGGCCCGCGATACGGGACTCCGAGCACCTCGGGGTCCACATACTCGGCGAGCACCAGGAGGAGCTGGCGGGTCTGTTCGCCCGCAACGGGGCCGACCGCTTCGGGCCGGTCACCGACTGGGCGCCCGGCCCGCACGGGGTTCCGGTCCTGGGCGGCGGCGTCCTGGCCTGGCTGGTGTGCCGGGTCGTGGCGCGGGTTCCGGCGGGGGAGCACCGGGTGATCATCGCGGAGGCGGTCGCCGGGGACCCTGCGGGGGATCCGGTGGGGGATCCGGCCGGCGAAGGCCGTCCGCTGCTGTACCACCAGGGGCGCTTCAACGCGTTGAGGGACTGAATCGTCCCTGCTGGGGCCGGTTCCGCCGGCGTTGGCCAGATCACAGTTCACCGGCCTTGCAACCTGGCGGAACCCGCTGTGTACTGACGAGTAACATTCCCGAACGGGGCGCGGGCCGCCCCGGCGGGAACGGCCCGAGATGGCGCCTATGCTGCCTGAACAAGGCGGTACCAGAAATGTCGATGCGGTAGGAGAGCCGGCGTGAGCCTGAGGATCGTTGTCTGTGTGAAGTACGTGCCCGACGCCACTGGCGACCGGCAGTTCACCGAAGACCTGACCGTCAACCGTGACGACGTCGACGGCCTGCTGTCGGAGCTCGACGAGTACGCCGTCGAGCAGGCGCTGCAGATCGCCGACGAGGCCGACGACGCGGAGATCACCGTCCTGACGGTGGGCCCCGAGGACGCGAAGGACGCGCTGCGCAAGGCGCTGTCCATGGGTGCCGACAAGGCCATCCACGTCGAGGACGACGACCTGCACGGCAGCGACGTCATGGCCACCTCGCTGGTGCTCGCCAAGGCGATCGAGAAGGCCGGTTACGACCTGGTCATCACGGGTATGGCGTCGACCGACGGCACCATGGGTGTCCTCCCGGCGATCCTGGCCGAGCGCCTGGGCGTCCCGCAGGTCACCCTGCTCTCCGAGGTCAAGGTCGAGGACGGTGTCGTCACCGGCCGTCGCGACGGCGACTCGGCGAGCGAGCAGCTGGAGGCCTCCCTCCCGGCGCTCGTCTCGGTGACGGACCAGTCGGGCGAGGCCCGCTACCCGTCCTTCAAGGGCATCATGGCCGCCAAGAAGAAGCCGGTGGAGTCCTGGGACCTGGAGGAGCTGGAGATCGAGTCCGACGAGGTCGGTCTCGAAGGCTCCTGGACCGCGGTCGACTCCGCGACCCAGCGTCCGGCCCGCACCGCCGGCACGATCGTCAAGGACGAGGGTGAGGGTGGCAAGTCGCTGGCCGCCTTCCTTGCGGAGCAGAAGTTCATTTAAGAACTGTCTGTCCGGCCAGAAGTTCATCCAGAGCTTCGGTCACCTCTCGATACCCCCTGACTACTTCGCATTCGCAGGAGCATCCCCATGGCTGAAGTCCTCGTCTACGTCGACCACGTCGACGGCGCCGTCCGCAAGCCCACCCTCGAACTGCTGACGCTGGCCCGCCGCATCGGCGAGCCCGTCGCCGTCGCCCTCGGCAACGGCGCCGAGGCCACCGCCGCCGTGCTCGCCGAGCACGGTGCCGTCAAGGTCCTCACCGCCGACGCCCCGGAGTTCTCCGACTACCTCGTCGTACCGAAGGTGGACGCGCTCCAGGCCGCGTACGACGCCGTCTCCCCGGCCGCCGTGCTGGTCCCGTCCTCCGCCGAGGGCAAGGAGATCGCCGCCCGCCTGGCGGTCCGCATCGGCTCCGGCATCATCACCGACGCCACCGACCTGGAGGCGGGTGACGAGGGTCCGGTCGCGACGCAGGCCGCGTTCGCCGCGTCCTTCAGCGTCAAGTCCCGCGTCTCCAAGGGCACCCCGGTCATCACCGTGAAGCCGAACTCGGCCCCGGTCGAGGCCGCCCCGGCCGCCGGCGCCGTCGAGGCGCTCGCCGTCACCTTCGGCGCCCTGGCCACCGGCACCAAGGTCACCTCCCGCACCCCGCGCGAGTCGACCGGCCGCCCCGAGCTGACCGAGGCCGCGATCGTCGTCTCCGGCGGCCGCGGCGTCAACGGCGCCGAGAACTTCCACATCATCGAGGCCCTCGCGGACTCCCTCGGTGCGGCCGTCGGCGCCTCGCGCGCCGCCGTGGACGCCGGCTGGTACCCGCACTCCAACCAGGTCGGCCAGACCGGCAAGTCGGTCTCCCCGCAGCTGTACATCGCCTCCGGCATCTCCGGCGCGATCCAGCACCGGGCCGGCATGCAGACCTCCAAGACGATCGTCGCGATCAACAAGGACGCCGAGGCCCCGATCTTCGACCTCGTCGACTACGGCGTGGTCGGCGACCTCTTCGCGGTCGTCCCGCAGCTGACGGACGAGATCAAGGCGCGCAAGGGCTAAAACCCTGCCGCAGGTGTTGACCTGCGGGTAAGTGGTCTCCGGGGCCGTGTGGTGTTTCTCACCGCACGGCCCCGAGTCGTTTGTCCAGGACGGCGCAGCGACCATTGACTGAGCGGAACCCCGTGACTAAATTCTGTAATGCGGATCTAAGATTCCGTGAAGCGGAAAAGAGGAGAGTGCACGATGGGTCAGCAGGAGAAGGTGGCGACGAGCCTCGCAGGCGCGGTCAGCGAGGGCATCAGCGCTTCCCTCAAGCCGGTGGACGCGGAACTCGCGCGCCACTACCCGGGTGACCCCGGCACCCGTCAGCCCATCCACACGGTCTACGTGCCCGGTGACGTCTTCGCGGCGGACACCATCCGCACCTGGGGCGACCAGGCCCTCGCGGCCCTCGACGAGCACGCCCCGGACGCCGCCACCTTCGCCAAGGTACTCGGCATCTCCGACGAGCTGGCGGTACCGGTCTACGACCGCGTGCGCGCCAAGCTCGCCTCCGAGCCCATCGAGGACCTGCGCGTCGACTTCGAGGACGGCTTCGGCGTCCGCTCCGACGAGGAGGAGGACCAGGCCGCGGCCCGCGCCGCCCGCCTCGTCGCCGAAGCCTTCTCCAACGGCACGAACGCCCCGTACATGGGCATCCGCATGAAGTGCATGGAGTCCAACGTCCGCGACCGCGGCATCCGGACCACCGACATCTTCCTGTCCGGCCTGCTGGCCCACGGCGGCCTCCCCGAGGGCCTCGTCCTGACGCTCCCCAAGGTCACCTACCCCGAGCAGGTCACGGCCTTCGTGCAGCTCCTGGAGGCCTTCGAGACCGCCCGCGGCCTGCGCCCGGGCCGGATCGGCTTCGAGATCCAGATCGAGACCAGCCAGTCCATCCTCGCCTCCGACGGCACCGCCGCGGTCGCCCGGATGATCGAGGCCTCCAAGGGCCGCGCCACCGGCCTGCACTACGGCACCTTCGACTACAGCGCCTGCGTCGGCGTCTCCGCCGCGTACCAGTCGAGCGACCACCCGGCCGCCGACCACGCCAAGGCGATCATGCAGGTCGCGGCCGCCGGCACCGGCGTACGCGTCTCCGACGGCTCGACCAACGTCCTGCCGATCGGCACCACCGAGCACGTCCACGAGGCCTGGAAGCTGCACTACGGCCTCACCCGCCGCGCCCTGGCCCGCGCCTACTACCAGGGCTGGGACATGCACCCGGCGCACCTGCCGACCCGCTACGCGGCCGTCTTCGTCTTCTACCGCGAGGGCCTCGAGACGGCCGCCGCGCGCCTGAAGGCGTACGTCGCCAAGATCGAGGGCGACGTCATGGACGAGCCCGCCACCGCGAAGGCCCTGGCCGGCTACCTGGTCCGCGGCCTGGACTGCGGCGCCGTCGGCGCCGACGAGGTCACCGCCCTGACCGGCCTGACCCGCGCAGAACTCGACGCCTTCGCCATCCCGCGCCGCTCGGCAACGCTGACGGCGACCGCCTGAGTCTGAACGTCGTGAAGGGCCCGGCCCGGCCTGCTACCGGGGCCGGGCCCTTCGTGTGTCCGTCTCCGGCAGCACCCAGAACCGCAGGGTGCCGTCCTCCCCGGCGGTGGCCAGAAGGCTCCCGTCCGGGGAGAAGGCGACGCCACGGACGGCGCCGGAGTGTCCGGTCAGGGGCGGATGGACGGCGAACCCGCGGGTGCGTGTGTCCAAAACCTTGACGACACCGTCCGCGCCGGCGCTGGCGAGCAGCCTCCCGTTGGGGGAGAAGGCCAGGTCGTAGACCCGCGCGGCATGTGCGACGAGTCGCTGATTGGGCGGTCGCTGGGTGGCGTGGTCCCACAGCTGGAGGGTCCCGACGAGGTCGCCGACGGCCAGCAGCCGGCCGGAGGGGGAAAGGGCCATGGCGCCGAGCTTGGGCCCGTAGGTTTCCAGGTCTCGTCCGGTCGGTTCCGGTGGGGCCAGGTCCCACCGTGTCACCTTCGTGTCGTGCGCGGTGACCAGGGTGCGGCCATCGGGAGAGAGGGCCAACGCGAAGGCGTCCGATACCGGATCGGGTCCCTCGTCGGCCACGTCGGCGGGGTCGATGGCTGTCGGGAGGAGCGACAGGCCGCCGGCTCCGACCGTCGCCACCAGCCGGCCGTCCGCACTGAACGCCACATGCGGCAGGAGCGATACCGGGGCGACAAGAGGCGCGGTCCGGGGTGCTTCCCGGCTCCACAGGGCCGCCGGGCCGCCGTCGTCGGGGAACTCCAGGCCCCACGGGCCGCCGAGCGGTAGCTTCAGGACCTCCGGCAACCGGGCCCGGGTTTCCGGATCCCAGGTCAGGATCCTCCGGTCGGCCGTCTGGACGAGGAGCCGGGAGCCGTCCGGGGAGAAGACGAGCCGGCCCAGTGGCTTCCCGGTCCCGCTCGACACGGCGGGCAGGGCGAGGGCGTGCCCCTGGCGCAGCATCGCGGCCGCGGACCGCGCTCCGAGGGAAGGCACGGATCCGGTGGTGACCGGGTTCCGGTGGTAGACCACCACGGTGTCCCTCTCGCCGCAGGCGGCCAACATCCGTCCGTCGGACGAGAAGGCGACGTCGTGGAGCGCCATGTCGGACCCGGCCAGTGGTTCGCCGACCCGACTGCCCGTGGCTGTGTCCCACAGCCGTACGGTGCCGTCGTCGCAGGCCGTGGCCAGCAGCCTGCCGTCGGGGGAGAAGGCCGCTCCGCAGGTCGAACCGTCAGGTACCACCAGCGGCCCGCCGAGGGCGCCACCGGTGACGGCGTCCCACAGCCGGGTCCCGTCGAGGCCCACCGTGGCGAGCAGTCTCCCGTCCGGCGAGAAGGCCATCACCTCGTTCTCGTGTCCGGGCATGGGCTCCCCGACGCCCGCTCCCGCGACGGGGTCCCACAGCCGCAGGACGTGCCTTCCCTTGATCCCGGCCAGCAGATCACCGCCGGGGAGAAAGACCAACGCCCGGACCTCCCCGAAGTGCCCGATGTACGGGTTCCCGTCCGGTTCCCCGGTGGCAGTGTTCCAGGGGCGAACGCTCTCGTCGTCGGCGGCGGTGACGAGCACGCGGCCGTCGGGCGAGAAGGCCAGCACGCCGACGGCCGCTTCGTGGCCGAGAAGGGCCGGGCCCACCGGCGCGAGGTCCGACAGGTCCCACAGCCTTGCCGCACCCTGATCGTCGCCCATGGCCAGGGTTCGGCCGTCCGGCGAGAAGGCCACCGCGACGACGTGCTCCTCGGGGCTGATCTCGCCCACGAGCCGGCCGCGGACGGGATCCCACAGGTGTACGTCCCCACCGCCGACGGTCGCGAGCATCCGTCCGTCGGGGGAGAACACCGCGCCGTGGTTCGGGTACTCGTGCACGGTCAGCCGGTGGGCGACGGAGAACCCGGCCCCACCAGTCGGCGTGTACGGCGGCGCGGGGGGTCCTGCCGGCCAGGGGGCGGCCCCGGGCACGGCCTTCGCGTGCCCGGGGTCGACCGCGGGCACGGCCTTCGCGCGGTCGGGGTCGACCCAGGGCACGGCCTTCGCGCGGTCGGGCGCCGCCGGCTGGAGGGACGCCAGGGCCCGCCAGCGGCTCCGCCAGGGCTCCAACCGAGGGGAGTTGTGTGGTGGGACGGCGGTCTCCTGCCCGAACTCGTCATAGGAGTACAGGATCCGCACCAACGCCATCAGGGTGTCGAGGCTCAGCAGCCGCTTCCCCCGGAACGCATCGCTCTGCGTGGCCACCGGGAGCCGGATTCCGGCCCCGGACTTCGACGCCCGGGCTTCCAGCTTCCGATAGGGGGGATTGCCGCGCCCGATCCGGAGTTCCCGCAAGTCGCTCGCGAGGCGGCTGAGTTCCTCGTCGAACCCGTTCTGTACCGTGCCCACCCGTGCCCCCCGGACCGTTCGGACCATCAGGCTAGAGCGTGATCCGCCGAACGGTCCCGGACTTGTCGGAACAGCGCCGGACACCGGCGGAAGTGTTCGGAGTCCGGCAGCGATCGAGAGACCGGCAGATCCGTTCGGCCCGTGCGGGTTCGGGCCCGTCGGTCCGTTGGAATCGGACCATGACCACACATCAAGACCCGTCCGACCCCGGTCCGTTCCTGTCCCTGCACACGGCCGTCGTCCTGCTGGGCGCCGTCCTGACCGGCCTCGCAGCGGGGGTGCTCACCTACCTCGGGGGGACCGTCGCCGCGCTCTCGGTGCTCGCCGGACTGACCGCGGCCGGGGCCGCGGTGCCCGTGCTGCGTGGGCTCATCCGGTGAACGGCGGGATCTCGCCCGAGCCGCGGGGGATCAGGCGGGTGGGGAGTTCGATGCGGGCCGGGGGGAGGTCGGCGCCCGCCAGGCGTTGGAAGAGGCGGTCGGTGGCCACGCGGCCCAGGGCCGCGGCGTCCTGGGCGATCACCGTGATTCCGGGGTTCAGCAGGTCGGCGAGTTCGAAGTCGTCGAAGCCGACCAGGGCCACCGGGCGGGGCAGGGACGCGAGGACGCGTACGGCCGTGACCGTCACGCGGTTGTTCCCGGCGAAGAGGGCCGTCACCGGCTCCGGGCCGGACAGCATCGACCGGGCGGCGGCCGAGACGCGCTCGGGGGCCGTTGTGCCGAGGGAGATCCAGGATTCGGTGATGGGCAGGCCGGCGTTCGCCATGGCCGCGCGGTAGCCCCGCAGTCGCTCGGTCGCGGTGTGGATGTGCGGGTGGTCGCCGATGAAGCCGATCCGGCGGTGGCCGCCCGCGATCAGGTGGGCCACCCCGTCCCGGGCGCCGCCGAAGCTGTCGGACAGGACGACGTCCGCGTCGATCCGGCCCGCCGGGCGGTCCACGAACACCGTGGCCACCCCGGCCCTGATCTCCGGCTCCAGATAGCGGTGGTCGTTCCCGGCCGGGATCACCACGAGCCCGTCCACCCGCCGGGCGCACAGTGCGAGCGCCAACTCCCGCTCGCGCTCCGGGTCCTCGTCGCTGGAGCCGTTGATGAGCAGGGCGCCGTGGGCGCGGGCCACCTCTTCCACGGCCCGGTTGAGCGGTCCGTAGAAGGGGTCGGAGAGGTCCTCCAGGACCAGGCCCACGGTGGCGGTGCGGCCCTTGCGCAGGACGCGGGCGCTGTCGTTGCGGCGGAAACCGAGCGCGTCGATGGCCTCCTGGACCCGCTTCTCGGTGTCCGGGGTGACACCCGGCTCCCCGTTGACCACGCGTGACACCGTTTTGAGGCCCACGCCGGCCCGGGCCGCCACGTCCTTCATGGTCGGCCTGTTGCCGTAGCGGGGCTCGGGCGGGCGGCGGGTGTGGGGCACGGTGTCGGACCTCCGGAAGGGGCGGGCGCGGTGGCGGTGCGGGCCCGGCGTTGCGGACAGGCCCCTGACCTTGAGGATAAGCACTCGCAGGAGCGCCGGGGTTTCCGTGGCAGGGTGGTACGGGCAAGCCACTGGGGGCATCGGGAGAGGGGTAGACGTGATCGTCTGGATCAACGGCACGTTCGGCGCCGGCAAGAGCAGCACAGCGCGCGAGCTGACCGGCCTCCTGCCGGAGAGCACCTTGTTCGACCCGGAGTTCATCGGTGACGCGCTGCGCGTGCTGCTGCCGCGCAAACGCCTCGCGGAGGTGTCCGACTACCAGGACCTGCCGAGCTGGCGCCGGCTCGTCGTGGATACGGCCGCGGCGATGCTGGCGGAGCTGGGCGGGGTGCTGGTGGTCCCGATGACGCTGTTGCGGCAGGAGTACCGCGACGAGATCTTCGGCGGGCTCGCGGCGCGCAGGATCGCGGTGCGGCACGTGCTGCTCGCCCCCGAGGAAACGATCCTCCGGGAGCGGATCGCGACCCGGGAAGAGCCCGGGGCGGCGGCGGACGTGGACCTGCGGGTGAGGAAGTGGGCCTACGACCACATCCCGGCCTACCAGCACGCTCTGGGCTGGCTCGCGGTCGACGCCCACGTCATCGACAACGGGACCCTGACCGTACGGGAGACGGCCGAGCGGATCGCCGAGGCCGTACGCACCGACACGGCCCGGGTCTGCGACATCGTGCAGACCCCGCAGCCGACGCGCGAGACGGTGGCCGCCGGAGTGCTGCTCTTCGACGACGCGGACCGGGTGCTCCTGGTCGACCCGACGTACAAGCCGGGGTGGGAGTTCCCGGGCGGGATCGTCGAGGCCGGCGAGGCCCCGGCGTGCGCGGGGGTACGGGAGGTCGAGGAGGAACTCGGTCTCGTACTGGAACGCCTCCCCGAGCTCCTGGTCGTGGACTGGGAGCCGCCGGGGCCCCCGGCGGGCTACGGCGGCCTGCGGCTGCTGTTCGACGGCGGCCGGCTGTCGTCGGCTCAGGCCGGGCGGCTGAGGCTGCCCGGGCCGGAGCTGCGGGCCTGGCGGTTCGTGACGGAGGAGGAAGCGGCGGACCTGCTGCCGCAGGTGCGGTACGAGAGGCTCCGATGCGCCCTGCGGGCTCGTGAACGGGGCCGGGCGGCGTACCTGGAGGCGGGGCGCGCGGTCCCGTAGCCGGGCGGCTGCGGGGGGCCGGGGCAGGGTGGGTGGCCCCGGCCCGATGCCGTTGCCGTTGCCGGGATCAGCCCGTCGGGGTGGGCGACGGCTGAGTCGCGACTGCCGCTTCCGCCGCAGAGAGGAGGGCGGCCGCGGTGTCCGATGTCAGGGGGTCGCCGTGGCCGAAGCAGGCCACCGAGGGGGCCAGGGCGGCCAGTCGGAGCATCGACTCGACGGCCCGGGCGCGGTCCACGTTGAAGACGCCGAGGATCACCTGGCCGACGCCGGCGATGCAGTCACCCGTGAACAGCACGCCGTGGGCGGGGAGATGGATGCCGATGCTGCCAGGGGTGTGCCCCGGAGCGTGGACGACGGCCGCCCCGCCGCCGAAGGGGAGCACCTCTCCGTCCTCCAACTCCCGGTCCACCCGGGTCGGCGGGGCCTCGGGGACCGTCAGCCCGTGTGCGTACAGCGGGAGTTCCCAGTCCAGCAGTACCGGCTCCGGGACCGGCTGCTCGCCGCGGATCACCGGTGCGTCGAGCCCGTGCGCCAGTACCTCCGCGCCCCAGCGGGCGGCGAGTTCGCCCGCCGCGCCGACGTGGTCGCGGTGGCAGTGGGTCAGGACGATCCGCTCCAGCCGCTCCGGCGGCAGCCCGAGGGAACGTATCGCCCCCTCGATCGCGTCCGCCGAACCGGCGTGGCCCGCGTCGATCAGGGTCAGATCCGCTCCGTCGCGCCAGAGGTAGGCCTGGCCGATGGGGAAGCGGAGCATGTGCAGGCGGTCGGGGATGACTTCTACGAGATCCATCACCCGAACGTACGGGGGCGAACCACGCCATCGGCGGAGATTGCGCCGGTAGCGTGGTTCGCCCTTGGCGGAGCGGGCGGGGATCGGGCGGGGAGCGGCGGGGCGCGGCGTGAGAGCCGCCTGCGGCACCGTCAGGCGCGCTTGGACTCCGCGTAGTTGACGAGGAACAGGGCCTCCGTGACCGACAGGCGCTCCAGCTCCTCCGGGGAGACGCTCTCGTTCACCGCGTGGATCTGCGCCTCCGGCTCGCTCAGGCCGATGAGCAGCATCTCCGCGTCCGGGTACAGCTCGGTCAGCGTGTTGCACAGGGGGATGGAGCCGCCCATGCCGCTGATCTGCATCTCCTGGCCGGGGTAGGCCGCCTTCATGGCCTGGGCCATCGAGGTGTATGCGGGGCTGTCCGTGTCCGCCTGGAACGGCTGTCCCTGGCCGATGACTTCGAGCTCCAGACGCGCCTTCCACGGGGTGTGCGCCACCAGGTGCGCCTCCAGCAGCTTGATCGCCTCCGCCGTGTCCACGCCCGGCGGCACCCGCAGGCTCACCAGCGCGCCCGCGCTCGCGTGCACCGAGGGGGTGGCACCGATCACCGGCGGGGAGTCGATGGCCAGCACGGTGACGGCCGGCCGGGACCACAGCCGGTCCGCGATCGTGCCCGCGCCGATCAGCTCGACCCCGTCCAGCACCTTCGCGTCGGAGCGGAAGTCGGCCTCCGGGTACTGGAGCCCCTCCCACACCGCGTCCGAGGCCAGCCCGTCCACCGTGGTCGAACCGTCCGGCGCGCGCAGCGAGGCCAGCAGCTGGATCAGGGCGGCCATCGCGTCGGGCGCGACCCCGCCGAACATGCCGGAGTGCAGGTTGCCGCCCAGGGTGTCGATCTTGACCTTCAGCAGGCACATGCCGCGCAGGGTCGCGGTGACCGTCGGCAGGCCCGTACGGAAGTTGCCCGCGTCGCCGATCACGACGGCGTCGGCGGCCAGCAGTTCGGGGTGGGCCGTCGCGTACTGCTGGAGACCTCCGGTGCCCTGCTCCTCCGAACCCTCGACGATCACCTTCACGTTCACCGGCACACCGCCGTTGGCCTTCAGGGCGCGCAGCGCGAGCAGGTGCAGGATGAACCCGCCCTTGCAGTCGGCGGTGCCCCGGCCGTACCAGCGGCCGTTGCGCTCGGTCAGCTCGAAGGCGGGGGAGATCCAGGCCGCGTCGTCCAGCGGGGGCTGCACGTCGTAGTGCGCGTACAGCAGGACGGTCGGCGCGTCCGCCGGGCCGGGCAGGAACCCGTACACCGACTGGGTGCCGTCGGGGGTGTCGAGCAGTGCGACGTCCTGGAACCCCTCGGCGCGCAGCGCGTCGGCCACCCAGTTCGCGGCGGCGTGGCTCTCGCTCTGCGGGAACTGTGCCCAGTCCGCCACCGACTGGAAAGCCACCAGCTCGGACAGCTCCTGCTTGGCGCGGGGCATCAGCGAGGCGACGGTCTCGGCGATCGGATGAGACGGCATGGGCACGCTCCTCTTGGGTGCGACGTTGGTGTACGTGTACGGGTTACGTATACGCCTCCCGCATGCGCGGGGTGTGCGTATGCGGGCTACGGCAAAAAGACTCTTCCGATCCTCGCACAACGGGGCAGTCGATCTCGCGCCGTAGGATTTCCCCGGCATCGGAGCAGGCATGAACCGCATGATCAGGAGCAGCAGCACATCGTGAGCAGCGACGAGAGCGACAGCGGCGACGTACGCGACGCGCAGGCAGGGCAGGCCGCTCAGGGGGCGGACGCGCAGACGGCCGGGGAGACGGGCGCCGGGGAGACCGCCGCCGGGGAGCCCGGCGAGGTGTGGGACGTGGTCGTGGTCGGGGCAGGGCCGGCCGGGTCCTCGGCCGCGCACGCGGCGGCCACCGCGGGACGGCGCGTTCTGCTGTTGGAGAAGGCGGAACTGCCCCGGTACAAGACCTGCGGCGGAGGCATCATCGGGCCCTCGCGCGATGCCCTCCCGCCGGGTTTCGTGCTGCCCTTCAAGGACCGCGTCCACGCGGTCACCTTCTCGCTGGACGGGAAGTTCGCCCGGACGCGGCGTTCGAAGCAGATGTTGTTCGGGCTGATCAACCGGCCCGAGTTCGATGCGGCGCTGGTCGCCGAGGCGGAGAAGGCGGGCGCCACGGTCCGTACGGGTACGGCCGTCGCGCGGGTGGAACAGCACGGGGCGTCCGTGCCCGACCGGCGGACCGTCGCCGTGGTCCTCGCCGACGGCGAGACCGTGCTGGCCCGGGCCGTGGTCGGCGCGGACGGCAGCGCGAGCCGGATCGGCGCCCACGTCGGCGTCGAGATGGACCAGGTCGACCTCGGCCTGGAAGCGGAGATCCCGGTCCCGGAGACGGTCGCCGCGGACTGGAAGGGCCGCGTCCTCATCGACTGGGGACCGCTGCCCGGCAGTTACGGCTGGGTCTTCCCCAAGGGGGACACCCTCACCGTCGGGGTCATCTCGGCCAAGGGCGAAGGCGCCGCGACCAAGCGGTACCTGGACGACTTCATCGCCCGGCTGGGCCTGTCGGGCTTCGAACCGGCGCTCTCCTCCGGACACTTGACCCGCTGCCGCAAGCCCGGATCGCCGCTTTCGCGCGGCCGGGTGCTGGTCGCGGGTGACGCGGCCGGACTGCTGGAGCCGTGGACCCGGGAGGGCATCTCCTTCGCGCTGCGCTCGGGGCGGCTCGCCGGGGAGTGGGCCGTGAAGATCTCCGAGGCCCAGGACGCCGTGGACGCGCGCCGCCAGGCCCTCAACTACGCCTTCGCCGTCAAGGCCGGGCTGGGCGTGGAGATGGGCGTCGGCAAGCGGATGCTGGAACTCTTCGAGGCCAAGCCGGGTCTGCTGCATGCGGCGATCACCGGCTTCCGGCCGGCCTGGCTGGCCTTCGCCCGGATCGCCCGCGGGTCGCTGACGCTGGCCGAGATGGTGCGTACGTACCCGCTGGCGCGCAAGGCTCTGCACGTGCTCGACGCGCGGCAGGCGCGGAGCCGGGCGGCGGAGGCCGAGGTCGGGGCCGGTTCCGGCTCCGGGCCCGGTTCCCGGCCTGAGGGCCAGGACGGAGCCCAGGGCGGGGGCAAGGGCTGAGCCGACGGGTGTGCCCGGGGGCGTGACCCGGGCCGAAGTCGCTGCTCCCGCTGGGGAGCGTTGAGCGCCGAGGTGCGGAGTGTGGCGGTCTTGCCGGGTGTGCCGGCGAGGCCGCCGCCGCGTTTTCGGGGCAGGGGCAGGGGCAGGGGCAGGGGCAGGGGCAGGGGCAGGGGGCGGGTTCGGGTTCTGCTCCGGGCGGGGCGGGGAGAGTGGCGGGCCGTCCGGTCCGGCCCCGGATGGTGCCGGGAGGGCGGCGGGCCGCTGGTGTCGGACCCGCGTGGAACCGGGAGGGCCGCGGGGCCGCCGGAGTCGCCGGTGTCGGCTCCGGGTGGTGCCGGGAGGGCGGAGGTTTCCCGAGGTCGCCGGGGCCGCCGGAGTTGCCCCGGCGGGGCGGGTCAGGAGGAGACCGTGATGCGGAAGACCGGGTGGTCGGGGGCGGCGGCGCGGAGCTCGGACTCGGAGGACTTCGCGGTGACCCCGTTGAAGAACCGGTTGACCTCCCAGCCCCACTTCTTCAGGTACCCGCGCAGGACGACGGCCTGCTCGGCGGGGTCGGTGAGCTCGGTGACGGTGAAGGTGTGCACGGTGCGGCCCAGGCGGAGCTCGCCGCCGCCCGCGGCGCGCATGTTGCGGACCCACTGGGAGTGGCCGCGGGCGGAGACCAGGTACCGGGTGCCGTCCTGGCTGTACGGGTTCACCGGGATCCGCTGCATCTTGCCGGAGGTGCGGCCGCGCACCGACAGCTCGGCGGTTCCGGCCAGGCTCATGCCGAGGCGGGCGAGCTTGCCGATGAGCGCGTTGAAGCGGACGTCGAGCGGGCCGGCCTGGACGTAGTACGGCTTGGGCGCGGTCATGGTGGCCTCCGAGGAGTTTGGGAGAGCACTGCTCTCGCTTGAGAACAGTGTGCACGGATCGGTGCTCCAAAACAAGAGCAGTGCTCTCGCAATGGATCGCCGCTCTCGTTGTTGGGCACTGCTCTGCCTGCGTGGCACACTGGCTCGCATGAGCACCGTGCGAGGGGCCAGAGAGCGGGCCCGCATCGAAGTCACCGCCGCCATCAAGGACGAGGCGCGCCGCGCGCTCGCGGCGGAGGGCGCCGCCAAGCTCTCGCTGCGCGCCGTCGCCCGCGAGCTGGGCATGGTCTCCTCCGCCCTCTACCGCTACTTCCCCAGCCGCGACGAGCTCCTCACCGCCCTCATCGTCGACGCCTACAACAGCGTCGGCGCCGCCGCCGAGGCCGCCGACGCCCGCTCGCTCGCCGCCGCCGGCGGCGCCCCCCGCGCCCGCTGGGCCGCGGTCTGCGGGGCCGTCCGCGACTGGGCGCTGGAGCACCCGCACGAGTACGCCCTCATCTACGGCTCGCCCGTCCCCGGCTACACCGCCCCCCTCGACACCGTCGGCCCCGCCTCCCGCGTGGGCAACACCCTCATCGGCATCGTCCGTGCCGCCTACGAGGGCCGCGGCATCTCCCTCCCGCCGCTCCCCGCCGAGCTGCGTCCCGAAGCGGTCCGCATGGCCGCGCACTTCGCGGAAGGTCTGCCCCCCGAGGTCGCCGCGGCACTCGTCGCCGCCTGGGCGCAGCTCTTCGGGCTGATCTCCTTCGAACTGTTCGGCCAGTTCGAGCGGGTCGTCGAGGACCGTGCCGCCTTCTTCGCGCACGCCGCCGGACAGCTGGCGCACGGGGTCGGACTGCCCGCCCTATAGCGAGCGGAACCGGGCCGTGCGGGGGTCGTCCGGAAGGTCCCCGGGCGGCCGTACCGGCGGGGGCGGGGAAAGTTCGCTTGTCAGTTCCTCGTACCGAAGCGGCGGAATCGACCCTGGTGCGCCCGGCGGCCCGTCTAGTGTTCCTCGAGCTGGGCTCCCGTCCCGGCTGTCGTCCCCGGCGCCCGGCCATCGCCCCGGCGCCTCCCCGCCGCCGCCCCGAGGAGCAGTCATGACCCGCGCCGCGAAGGCCGTTTACGCCGTCCTGGCCACCCTCTTACTCGCCGCGCCGGCGCCGGCCGTCATCGCGTCGGCCAGCTCGGAGCCGGGCCGGACCCAGGCCCAGGACCGCACCCCGGCCCTCGCCCCCGCCCCGACCCCCGAGGTGAGACCGACACCCCGGGCGGCCGGCGTACGGGGCCTTGAGATAGCCGTCCCCGCCTATGTCTGGGCCAACGACCCGATGCTCGTCGACCTCACCGCCACCAGTCCGGCCGCCTCGGTGGTGGTCCTCAACCCGGGCAACGGCGACTCCCCGTTCGACGCCCCCTGGCGGGCCCGCGCCGACGTCCTGCGCACCGGCACCACCGCCACCGGCGAGAAGACCAAGGTGCTCGGCTACGTCCACACCGACCACGGCAACCGCGACATCGCCGAGGTCAAGGCCTCCGTTGACAACTACCTGAAGACTGCAGACGGCCGCCTCCACGTGGACGGCATCTTCTTCGACGTCGTCAGTCGCGACTGCGGCCCGGGCAACGCCGTCCGCGACCACTACGCGGAACTCCGCAGCTACGTGCAGGACACCATGGAGGACATCGCGCCCGGCACGCCGGACCTGGTCGTCAACAACCCCGGTACGGCCATCGCCGACTGCTTCCTGGAGCCCGGCCGGCGCACCGCCGACGTCTTCGTCACCTTCGAGGACACGTACGCGGCCTACACGGGCCCCGGCTGGCTCGGTGGCAACGTCTTCAACGCACTCACCGGATACCGCTCCGGCGCCGAACTCGACCCGAGCGGCACCGCGTTCTGGCACCTCGTACACGACGTCCCCGACGCCTCGGCGATGCGCGCGACGCTCCGCACGGCCTTCGAACGCGGCGCGGGCTACGCCTACGCCACCAGCGCGAAGATGCCGAACCCCTGGGACGCCCAGCCCAGTTGGAAGTACCGAGCCCAGACCTGGTACGCCTCAACCCTGGGCTGATCCGCACCCCGTCCGCCCGACGGCGGTGATCTCGACGGCACGGCCGTCGGGATCGGTGAACCGGTGTCGCCCCGGGGCCAGCGCCGGGCGCATGTCCTCCGCGTCGACGGCCAGCCCCAGCCGCAGGGCGCCGGTAAGGCGGCCGTCGCGCGCCGGGTAGAGCTCGAGGACCATGCCGTCCGGGAGGACGGCGGCGTAGTGCTCGGGTCCGCGCCCGTGGCGTTCCGCGGCGAAGGCCAGGCCCAGGTCCCCGTAGAACCGTCGGCACTCCTCCAACCGCGGCGTGTACAGCACCAGGAGCGATACCCGGGCCGCGGACACCCGCCCTTCGCCGGCGGGGACGCCGGTCTCCGCCGGCGCCGCCTCCATCGCAGTGGCCGTTGCCGTTGCCGTTGCCATTTCGGGCCGTACGGCCGGGGAGTCCATGCGGCCCAGTCTAGGGCGCGCATCGAGTCGTGATCGATTTGCGGGAAGTGCCTTCGTGGCACGCTCCGGTCCGCTAGACGGCCTTACGTGACGCGAGTGCAACTGCCGCATCTGGCCTGGGAGTTCATCGGGCCGTACCTGCCGATCGGCGAGTACGGCCCGTACCCCGAGCGACTGCGGCAGTCGTTCGAACAGGCACTGGGTATGCCCCTGGGTGACGCGCTGAGGTGCCGGACGCCAAGGGCGGGCAGGAGTTGAGTCAACGGTCAACCAGCCGCGGACGCGGGGCTCTCGCCCGTGGATTCCGCGTCGGTGTCGTCGGTGTCGTCGGTGCCGACCGGTCCGCGGGGAAGCATCCGGTCCAGCCACTTCGGCAGCCACCAGTTGGTCCGGCCGAGGAGTGTCATGGTCGCCGGTACCAGGACCATGCGTACGACCGTGGCGTCGATGAAGATCGCGGTGGCCAGGCCGAGCCCGAACATCTTGGTGGAGGGGTCATCGGTGACGACGAAGGACAGGAAGACCGCCACCATGATGAGGGCGGCCGAGGTGATGATCCGGGCGGTGCGCGAGATGCCCTCGACGATCGCCGTGCCGTTGTCGCCGGTGCGCAGGTACTCCTCGCGTACGCGGGAGAGGAGGAACACCTCGTAGTCCATCGACAGGCCGAACAGGATGGCGAAGAGGAACGTCGGGATGAACGACACGATCGGAACCGTCGCTTCCAGCCCGATGAGTGCGCCTCCCCAGCCCCACTGGAAGACCGCGACCATGATGCCGTAGGCCGCGCCGATGCTCAGCAGGTTCAGCAGTACCGCCTTGAGCGGTACGAGTATCGAGCGGAAGACCAGCATCAGCAGCAGGAACGACATCGCCAGCACGGCGGCGACGAACACCGGCAGGCGTTGGCTGGTGCGTTGGCCCACATCGGACAGGCTCGCGGTGGCGCCGCCGATGTGGGCCCTGGCCGGGCCGTGCCCGATCGCTGTGGGCAGCACGTCGGTGCGCAGCCGGGCGATGGTGTCGGCCGTGGCCTTGTCCTGAGGGCTGGTGGTCGGGAACACCACGAGGGTCGCGATGCCGGAGGCCCGATCGATGTGCGGCGGCGCGACGGATGCGATGCCCGGATCCGCCGCGACCGCCCCGACGAGTCGGTCCAGCACTCCCGGATCACCGGTGGGGTCCGCGGCGATGACGAGGGGACCGTTGGTGCCCGGGCCGAACCCCTCGGCGACGAGGTCGTAGGCCCGGCGCTCGGTACGGCTGTGGGGCAGTGAGCCGTCGTCGGGCAGGCCGACGCGCAGGCCGAGCACGGGCAGCGTCGCGGTCAGCAGCAGCCCGGCCGCGCCGATCGCGTACGGCACCGGGTGCCGGCTGACGTGCCCGATCCAGCGCCGCCACCCGGAGGCGTGGGCGGCGCCCGCCACCGTGTCCCGCCGCCGTGCGAGTCGGCCCGGCTTCCTGGTCTGCAGAGCCCGGCCGATCCGGCCCGCCCGGGCCAGGCGCGGGCCCGCCGCGCCGAGGAAGGCCGGCAGCAGCGTCACCGACGCGAGCACCATCGTCAGGACGACGATCGAGACGGCAACCCCGCCCACCGTCATGAACGGCACGTTCGCGACCGCCAGGCCGAGGATCGACACGACGACGGTGCCGCCGGCGAAGACCACCGGCCGACCCGCCGTCGCCACCGCTCGTCCGGCCGCCGCCTGCGGATCGAGCCCGCACGCGAGGTACTCCCGGTGCCTGGCGAGCACGAACAGCGCGTAGTCGATGCCCACTCCGAGCCCGACCATGCTGCCCAGGACCGGTGCGAAGGTGGGGACCTCTGTCACCCCCGCCAGTACCGTCATCGTGGCGACCCCGATGGTCAGCCCGAAGACCGCCATGCCGATCGGCAGCGCGGCGGCGACGAGCGAACCGAACGCCAGGAACAGGATCGCGGCCGCGGCGAGGAGGCCGATCAGCTCGCTTGCGCCGCCGTCGGGGTCGGAGAAGGCGTAGAAGAGGTTCCCGCCCATCTCGATGCGCAGGGGCAGCTCGGCGCGCAACCGGTCGCCGAGATCGACGAGGGCGTCGAGGTCTTCGGCCGACAGCCGGCTCTGGTCGGGGTACTGCACCCGGACGACTGCGATCCGCCCGTCGGCCGAAACGAGGCCGCCGCGCACGGCGGTGTCCCCGCCCGCGTCGAGTGCCCCCGCCGGGTCGCTCGTGCCGAGCACGTGCGGCAGCCGCCTCACCTCGGTCTGCAGCCGCGTGAGAGCGGTGCGCGCGCCGTCGTCGTCGAAGAACGTCGCACCGTCGTCGAGGGGGGTGACGACCACTTGGGCGGTCATCCCCTCCTGGCCGGTGCCGGCTCGCTCGATCAGTTCCGCGGCCCGTTGGGAGTCCAGTCCCGGAGCGGTCATCGAGTCCGCGGTCCGCCCGCCGAAGGCGACGGCGGCGAGGACGGCGAGCGTGGCGGCGATCAGCCATGCCGCGATCACCCGCCAGGGATGGCGGGCGGCGCTTGCGCCCAGGCGCAACAGGGCTTTCGAGAGCATCGGGTCCTCCAACCACATCGGCGGCCGTCCTTGTACGGCCGCCGATGCCGAGGCTCCTCGCCACGGCGCTCCGCGGCATCGGCCCGCGGGCCGCGGATCCCTCGGCCCCAGGGCGGAGTGACGACCCGTCCTTTCGGCCGATGCGCGGCACGCCGCGGTCCCTAGGCTGAGAACCGTGCTACGAGACGACCTGCGAACCCTGTGGACCGAACCCCGGCCGCCCGACGCGCCCGCCCGGGTGTGGCGGGACTGGGCGCTGCTCGCCGTGGGCCTGGGCGGTGTGGTGCTGGAGGCCACCCTGCGCGAGAACGTCGTGTGGCGGCCGGTGGCGGTGGTGTTCGCCGTATGGCTGTGCCTGCTGCCCTTGTGGCGCCGGACCCGCCCACTGGCGATGGTCAAGCTGGCGTTCGGCTCGGTGATCCTGCTTCAAGTGGCCTCGCTCGTCGCCGCACCGCGCGAGCCGGTCGGCCTGGACATCGACGCGGTCGTGCTCGTGCTGGTGTACGCGCTGCCCCGGTGGGGATCGGGACGGGAGATCGTGCTCGGTGGCGCGGTGATCCTCGCGGCCTGCACCCTGGCGACCGTCACGTACGAGACCCCGGTCGTCGAAGAGGTCGGGGGCTTGGTCTTCCTGCTGCTGCCCGGCGTGGCCGGGGCTGCCGTGCGGTTCCGGGGGACCGCTCGCGAGCGGCAGTTGGACCAGGTGCGCTCCCGCGAGCGCGAGCAGCTCGCCCGGGAACTGCACGACACGGTGGCCCACCACGTGTCGGCCATGGTGATCATCGCCCAGGCGGGCCGGGTGCTCGCGGGCACCGACCCGTCCGCCGCAGTCGAGGCGCTGGAGGGGGTCGAGGAGGAAGGGGCGCGCACGCTGGAGGAAATGCGCGCCATGGTCGCCGCGCTGCGCGACCGCGGGGTCGGCGCCGAGCTGGCACCCCCTGCCGGAGTCGCGGATCTGGAGCGCCTGGTGCGCACCCCGGGTGGTCGCCTCAGGGTCGACCTGGGGCTCGACGGCGACCTGGACGCGCTGCCCCCGGCCGTGGACGCGGCCGTCTACCGGATCGTGCAGGAGTCGCTGACCAACGCGCTGCGCCATGCGGTCGACGCGACCGAGCTCGTCGTTCGGGTCGCCGCGGAACGGCACACGGTACGGGTGAGCGTGCGCGACAACGGCCGGCGCACCGGCCGGGGTCGCGACGGATACGGACTTACCGGACTTCGCGAGCGCGCGACCCTGCTCGGCGGCACACTACGAGCCGGACCGGGTGCCGACCGGGGCTGGCATGTCGAAGCCGAACTGCCGAGAGCGAGGAGCGAGAGCCGTGGCCATTCGCGTCCTCGTCGCTGACGACCAGACGATCATCCGCACCGGGTTGCGGATCATGCTGAACGCCCAGCCCGGCATCGAGGTGGTCGGCGAGGCCGCCGACGGGCGGGAAGCGGTACGTCTGGCCCGCGAACTACGCCCCGACGTCTGCCTGTTCGACATCCGCATGCCCGTACTCGACGGGCTCGAGGCCACCCGGCTGGTCGCCGGCCCGGGCGTCGCCGACCCGCTGGCCGTGGTCGTCATCACCACGTTCGACCTCGACGAGTACGTCTACGGCTCACTGCGTGCCGGCGCCCGCGGATTCCTCCTCAAGGACACGGGACCGGACCTTCTGGCGCAGGCCGTACGGTCGGCGTCCGACGGTGAGGCGCTCATCGCGCCCAGCGTCACCGTCCGTCTGCTCCAGGCATTCGCGGACCTGCCCGCCGGCCGGCCCGTGGCCCAGCCGGTCTACCCCGTCACCGCCCGCGAGGAGCAGGTGCTCCTCGCCGTCGCTCGCGGGCTGACCAACACCGAGATCGCCGATGCCCTGCACATCAGCCTCAGCACGGTGAAGACGCATCTGGCCAGCCTGATGGCCAAACTCGGCGCCCGCAACCGGGTCGAGATCGCGATGTGGGCCTACGAAACGCGCCGTATCCTCCCCGGAACCTGAGCCGGGTGCCGGGCCATGACCACCCGATGATCACGACTCGATACGCCCCCTAGGAGCGCCCGGGTTCCTGGCGGCCGTCGGTCTCCGGGCGCCGGGTGAAGCGCCACAGGACGTGGGTGATCCGGATGAGGAACACCGCCGCGGCCAGTGCGGCGCCGACCACCGCCAGGGTTCGGTCGGCGGTGGGGGAGAGGTCGAAGGCCAGGGTGGGGCCGTACAGCACCGCGAAGACGAGTGCCGCCGCGACACCGCCGCTGACGAAGGCGTACACGATCTCGATGGTGACCGCGTCCCGGCCGGCCTGACTCCGTTGTTCCATGGGCGCAGTCTCTCCGCGCGGCCCGCACCGCCACAAGGGGGCCCGGTGCGCCGACCGGCGGTTCGCGGGCAGAGGGGGTCAGATTCCGGCCGTGTCCACCCAGAGCCGGGCCAGTTCGGCGTCGCCCGTCACGCCAGGTCCGGTGAGCGGCTGCCGGTTCCACAGCGCCGAGTAGAGCCAGGAGGCCTCGCCCTCCAGCGTGCAGTCGGCCTCCTCGCCGTCCGCGTCCCCGCGCACCGTGCGCGCCGGCTCCTGGGACAGGCGTACGGTCCACACCGCGCCCGTGTCGGAGGCCCGTACCCGCATCACCCGCGGCTCCTCCGTCCGCACCCGGCTCTGCGGCCGCGCGTGGAAGCCGGTCAGCAGCTCGTCCACCCCGTCCTCCGCGAAGCCGGGGTCCACCACCCCGAAGGGCACGCCCAGCGCGGCTTCGGCATCCATCCGGTGCACCGTGGTCTCGTGTGCCTGGCGCCGCGCCCAGAAGGCCAGCGGCGAAGGCGGTGCGGTGGGCAGGAAGGTCCAGCACTGCGCGTCGGCCGAGGTCCCGCTCAGCGTCCGCACCAGCGTGGCGTGGCCCTCACGGAACCAGGCCAGCAGTTCCGCGCCCACCAACACCGGCGCCTCCGGGAACGGCACCCGCTCGGTCAGGCCCTGGGCCACGTACCCGGTGGCCCAGCGGTGCACGGAGCCGGTGTGCCGCAGCAGATCGGTGACCCGCCACTGTGGACAGGTGGGCACCAGGGCGTCCGTACCGGCCCGTTCGGCGGTGGCGGCGAGCTGCTCGCCCTCGCGGGCCACGGCCTTGACATAGCTGATGATCTCCATGCCGGGAGTCTCGCAGCCCCCCTCGGGAACACACAACGATCAACCGGCGCGCACAGATCGGCGCGGGCGTCGACGTCCTTGCCGCGCCACTGCTCGGGTGCCATGGAGGGAGGTGTGCCCAGCATTCAGCCGGTGCGCGTGAGCGCCTGCGTGACCTGCACACCGCGAGCGATGCCGAAGTCGCAGATCTTCACTGCGCGCCGATCGACGCCTCGCGCTGAAACCGCCCGGCAGTTCGGCCGCGGCATCGAACTCCAGGAGCAGCTTCAGCGCGATCGCGCGGCCGAGTTGGAGGCCGTACCCCCGGCACACCTCGCCCATCCCGCCACGTCCGAGCCGCTCATCGAGCCGGACGGAAGGATGATGGAGGTCGCGGAGCCGGTCACGGAGCAGGTCGTGGAGGAGGCGGTGGAGATCATGGAGCACCCGGGCGGCGAGCTCTTCCCTCGCGAGCGGACCGAGATCGTGCCCGGGGCCGTGCACGTGCCCGACTGGCTGGGGCCCGGGCTGCAGCGGGAGTTGGTGGAAGCCTGCCGGGGATGGGCCCGGCCGCCCGCGGGGCTGCGGACGGTACGCACGCCGGGCGGGGGGACGATGACCGCCCGGCAGGTCTGTCTGGGGCTGCACTGGTACCCGTACGGATACGCGCCCACGGCCGTCGACGGGGACGGTGCGCCGGTCAAGGCGATGCCCGACCGGCTCGCGCGGCTGGGGCGCGAAGCCGTGGCCGCCGCGTACGGGCAGGATCCGGGTCCGGACGTCGCCTACGACATCGCCCTGGTCAACTTCTACGACGGCGACTCCCGCATGGGCATGCACCGGGACGCCGAGGAGCGCTCCGAAGCCCCCGTGGTCTCGCTGAGCCTGGGTGATTCCTGCCTCTTCCGCTTCGGCAACACCGCCTCGCGCGGGCGTCCGTATCGGGACCTTGAGCTGCGCAGCGGGGATCTGTTCGTCTTCGGCGGGCCGGTCCGACGGGCCTTTCACGGGGTGCCGAAAGTCCTGCCCGGCACCGCTCCGCCGGGCCTCGGGCTCACGGGGCGGCTGAACATCACGCTGCGGGTCGGCGGGCTCGGCTAGTGCTGTGGCCGGGAAGGTTTGCCGGGTCGCGGCGTCCGGTGCGGTGCATCGCAAGGCGGAGGGCCACGGCTCGTACTGGACGTACTTC
>NZ_JBHWMB010000077.1:0-38772 GCF_042730015.1 Streptomyces sp. NPDC059957
GAGCTCGGCAGCGGGGTGCAGCGGCAGCTCGGGGCCGTCCAGCTGCAGGAGGTCCCAGAAGTCGTCGGCGTACGGCTGGACGCCCTCCTCGAAGCCGGTCTGCTCGACCAGTTCCTCCGCCGTGGCGATGAGCCGGTCGAGCCAGTGCGGCAGCGAGTCGGCCTCGACGTGGAGGCCGCCCTCGCGGTACTGCATCAGGACCTGACCCCACCGGCCGTCGGCCTCGATGTCGACCCAGGTGACGCCGCCGCCTCCGTCGTCGGTGACCAGCCAGTGGGGGTGCGGCAGGCCGTGGTCGCCGGCCTGGCGTGGGTGGCCGGTCAGCGTGAACTCCACCGGCGGCACGGCGAAGCCGCCGAGCCGGCCCAGCAGTTCGCGGACCTCTGACGGCACCGGGACGGGCCAGCGGTCGAAGTCGGCAGCCGTGGCGCCGGGTTGTACCGCGAGGTCGAACGGGACTCGGGCGGCCAGCTCCCGCAGCCGCTCGAGGAGGGTGTCACCGGAGATCATCCGCTCACGCTACCGGAACGGTTCCGGGCAGCGGGAACCGTGTGCCCGGCCGTGCGCCGTCGGGCACCCGTGTCCGGCGCCCGCCCGGTGTGCCGGTGAGGCTTCATCCGTTCGGGTCAAGCGGGCGCGGGTGGCTGCGGCGAATGGCCCAGCATCGGGACACTGGACAGGCCGCGCATCGGATGAGATGCCTAACGTCGCTGCCAGACACATCGGTCACATCGGTGCTCGCGCAGCTTGTGGAGGTGCCATGTCCCGTCGACGCAGCTTGCTGGCGGGGGTCTGCGCGACTACGGCCGCCGTCGCTCTGCTCCTGACCGGGGGCGCCCAGGGCGTCCAGACGCCGCACGGGCAGGACTCCGGCACACGTGCCGGGGGCGAGGTCGCGCTGGGCGCCTACCTGCACTACGGATCGCCCGGCGTCGAGCGGATGCAGGAGCTCTCGCGCTGGCTCGGGGGTACCGAGCTGCGCGCCGGGCACACCTACCTGCCGGGCGACACCTGGGCGAACATCGAGGGGGCACCCGATTCCCTGCGCACGTGGGCGCGGTGGCGCAACGAGAGGGCCGACCGGCTGTTCGTCCTGAACGTGCCCATGCAGGAGCGCAACGAGGCCCGCCTCCCCGACGCCAGGGTCGCCGAGCTGATCCGCGCCGGTGCGCGGGGCACTCACGACCAGCACTTCCGGCGGCTGGCCGAGCGCCTGGTCGACCTCGACGTGCCGGACACGGTGATCGTGCTCGGCTGGGAGATGAACGGCTTCGACTACACCCACCGGTGCCGGCCCGACCCCGAGAACTGGAAGAAGTACTGGCGGCGCATCGTGGCCGCCATGCGCTCCGTGAAGGGGCAGGACTTCCGCTTCGACTTCGCCCCCAACCGCGGCGGTGACGCGATCGCGTGGACCCGGTGCTACCCGGGCGACGACGTCGTCGATGTCGTCGGGATGGACTCGTACGACCAGGAACCCGGCCGGACCTTCGACGAGCAGGTCACCCAGCCTTACGGACTGCGGCAGCAGGTCGATTTCGCCAGGGCCCACGGCAAGGAGATCTCGTACCCCGAGTGGGGGCTGTTCCGGCACGGCGACAACCCCGAGTACGTGCGGCGCATGCTTGAGTGGATCGAGGAGCACCGGCCGCTCTACCACAGCATCACGGACTTCTGCCCGCACGGCGTGTGGCAGTGCGGGCAGAACCCGCGTTCCTCGCGGGTGTTCCGGGACTTCCTCTCCGGCGGGCGGAGCCCCGGCTCCGACCTTGCGGACGAGGTCCGGGCCGGGGCGGTCGGCCGCGCCGCCCCGGGGGCCGGCTGTCACGGCGTGTGCAGTGCGAGGGCCGCGCAGTGGCCGGCCGGGACCAGGACGTCGGTCAGGGTCCATCCCGGCAGGCGGGCCGGCACCGCGCCCGAACCGACGTAGTCCGCGGCCGGGTTCTCCGACAGCCCGACCCCCAGTCCTTTGAGGTAGGCCTCCTTGCGGGTCCAGACCCGGGTGAAGGCCTCCGAGCGCTCCCCGGGGGAGAGGGCCGCCAGTTCGGCGGCCTCCCGGGGGTGCAGGACGTCGGCCAGCTCCGGGATGGTCCGCGGTGCCACCAGCTCCTCCACGTCCACCCCGACCGGGGCGGTCGCGAAGGCCAGCAGGCTGATGCCGGTGCAGTGCGAGAGCGAGAAGTGCAGGGCCCCGCCCGGGAGCACGGGGCGCCCGTGCGGCTCGTCGCAGTGTGCGCACGGAGCCCGCTCGACGGTGACCTCGCGCGGGACGATGCCCAGGTACGCGCCGAGCAGCCGCCGCAGCGCGACGTGTGCGCAGACGTACGCGTCACGGTCGGCGGCCTGGACGAACTCGGCCGCGCGGGCCAGCTCTTGGGCGTCCAGGGTGCCGGGGGCGTGCCGGGCGGCGTGGACGCGGTAGTCCGTGGTGTCCACGAGCCACAGCTGCGGGCTCGCGGCCACCAGGACTGCCTGCGCCGGACCGGGGTCCGACAGCCTCTGGGGGAGCAGGAGTTGCTGCGTGAGCACAGACATGGGGACCTCCTCAGGCGGCCGCGGGGACGGGGAGCTGCTCCACCGGCGCCGGCTCCTCGGCCCGCGCGGGGTGGCGCAGGGCGAGTACCGCCGCCACCGGGGAGACGAAGGCGATCGCGCCGCACAGCAGCCACGTGGTCTGGACGCCGAGGACGAGGGAGAGCGAGCTGAAGACGGCGATGGAGATGGGGGCGGTGCCGATCCCGGCCAGGGCGAGCGTGGACATCGCCGCGCCCATCCGGTCCTCGGGGGCCGACTGCTGGTACAGGGTCACGATCGCGGGGCCGTTGAGGCCGGACAGCAGTCCCACCCCGGCGGCGACGGCGGTCAGCGAGACCACGGAGGGCATCAGGGCCATCACGAGGATTCCCGCGGCGAGGCCGGCGCCGGTGACGACGAGGCGCACGAACATCGGGATGCGGTGCGCCATCGCGGCGCCCACCGCGCTGGAGCCGAGCGCGCCCACGCTGAAGGCCGCCAGCACGACGCCCACGGCGCTCACGCCCCAGCCGCGTTCGGAGACCAGCAGCGGCAGCGCCACCTCCGCGGGCCAGCTGAAGGCCAGGTCGAGGCAGAGGGCGGCGACGAACATCCAGCGCAGCCGGGGGTGGGCGGCGAGCAGCCGGAAACCGTCGCCGGAGCGCTTGACCAGGGAGACGCCGGGCTCCGGCTTCGGGCGGACGAACCCGTGGGTGACGTGCAGCAGGCAGCCGAGCCAGATCGCCCCGGTGACGGCGCCGACCAGCATCGCCAGCCACAGTTCGCCGACGGTGATCAGGAGCGCTCCGGCCGGTGCGCCGAGGATGGGAGCGACGCGCAGCACCATCGAGTAGAGGGAGTTCGCGCGGGCCAGCTGGTCGCCGCGGGCGAACATCGGCAGCAGGACGCCGGACGCCGGCCCGGCGAGGCCCAGGAGGACCCCCTCGATCAGCGCGATCACCACCAGCGGCCACAGCTGTTGGGTGGTGGCGGTGACGGCTGCGCCCACGGCGAGCAGGACGACGCGGGCGGCCGTGGTGCGCAGGAGGATGAAACGCGGCCCGAGGGTGTCGGCCACCGCCCCGCCGAAGATCAGCATGAGGGCGCGGGGCACGGTGGCGGCGAGCATCAGCAGGGTGACCGCACGGGTCCCGCCCAGCTCGACGGCGGTCCAGTTCATGGCGATGAGCAGGGCGAAGCTCCCGAGCTGCACGGAGGCCTGGCCGCCGACGAGGGAGCCGACCCGGCCCCACTGGACCGGTCGGGAGGACTGCGGAGCCTGCTGTGCGGGGGTGTCCATGGTGCACCTGTTCTCTGTGTGGGCTGGGGGAGGGACGGGGTCGTTCATCGCCGGTCGCCGCGGTGGTGGAGGCCGTCGAGGGCGGTGGCCACGGCCCGGCGTGCGGCGCGCGCCAGGTCGGTGCTGCGGGGTGCGCCGCCGTACGTCCGCAGTTCCAGGCGGCCCCCGAGGTGTCCGAGGCCGGCCGCTCCGAGCGCCCGGTACGCGGCCGTGGCCGCAGCGCTGGTGGCGGCCGGGCCGGCCGCGGGGAGGGTGGTCGCGTCGACCCCCGGTAGCTCCGAGAGCCGGAACCGCCCCCGGACGCACGCCGCCCTCCGGCGGCGCCCGCGCGGCCCCGCGGGCCGGCCGCCCGGCACGGGGCGCGGGGCGGCCCGATCGGGTACCGGGCCGACGGCGGCGGGAACGGCCTGACGGGCCGGGCCGGGCCGCCTCATGACGGGCTCCCGAGCGGCACGGCCGGCACGGCTCCCGGCACCGGGACCTCCGGGGACCACAGGTCCGCCGGGTCCAGATCGGCGACACGGTACTTCCCGAGCGCGCTGACCAGCAGCCGCAGCTCCAGCGCCAGGGCCTCGACCAGCCGGACCAGGCCCGACTCGGGGTCCTCGTCCACCGCCAGAAGCGCCGCCCGGCCCAGGCCCACCGCGGTCGCCCCCAGGGCCAGGGCCCGTACCGCCCGGCCGCCCTCCCAGATCCGGCCGGAGGCGAGCAGGTCCCCGGCCGGCCGGCCGATCCGCCGCAGGCACTCCCCGAGCGGCAGTCCCACCTGGTCCAGGAACACCCGCGGCGCCCAGCCGGTGCCGCCCTCGGCTCCGTCCACCGTGACCGCGTCGGCGCCCGCCGCCCACGCGGTGGCGGCGGCCGCCGCGATGTCCCGGCCCGGGTGGAACTTCACCCAGGTTCGGGCCAGCGGGAAGTTGTTCCGCATGAACCGCAGCTGCTGGCGGACGATCTCCTCGGTGAAGGTGCCGGGCGTGGCACACCGCAGCCGCCTGCCTTCGCCGCCGGCGTTGCCGTTGCCGTCGCCGTCGCCCAGGAGGTCGCGTACGGCGAACTGCCCGGCCAGCCTGCCCGCTTCCGCCGCGCCCACTACCGTCATTCCGCCGAGTCCGGGCTTGGCGCCCTGGCCCACCTTGAGTTCGAAGCCGAGCCGGCCCGAGTCGCGCAGCGGCCGGGTCCCCGGGTCGCTGTAGAGCAGGTTCCAGACCTCGGAGTCGGCGTCCTCGGTGGACTGCTGGACGACGACGCCGCCGACCCCGTCCGGGACGGACTCCGCGTAGGCGGCCACCCGTTCCAGCAGGGCAGAGCGGGTCGCCCCGCCGTCACCGCCGCGGGCGTAGCCGTGCACCGGCACCATGTTCTCGCCGATCACCATCGGGATCCCGAGCCGCGCCGCCTGCCGGCCCGCCGCCACCCCGAGGTCGCCGCTGCCGGCCCGGGTGGAGCCGAACGCCGAGAGGTACAGCGGCAGCCGGGCCGTGAAACCGCCGATCGACGTGTCCAGGTCCACGTCCTCGTACGAGGGCTCGCGGCCCAGGTCGATCAGCTTCTCCAGCCGCCGCGGCATGAACACCGGCGGCGTGATCCGCAGCGCGTCCAACGCGTCGGGGGAGGCTCCCGCAGGACCGGCCGCGTACCCGTCGGCCGCGTACCCGCCGGCTCCGTACCCGTCGGCCCCGTACCCGCCGGCCGTCGCCCCGAAGAGTTCCGCCCCGTAGGCGTCCGCCGCCGGGAACACCTCGGCCGTGCCCAGCCGGGCCCTGGCCCGTACCGCCCGCTCCGGGAAGCCCGGCGCACCCAGTGAGCTCACGGCGCGATCACCCCCGGCAGCTTCGGGTAGGCGCTGACCTGCCAGAGGGCGTCGAGCCCGGTCAGGTACCGCACCAGTCGCTGCAGCCCCATGCCGAAGCCGGCGCTGGGCTCGATGCCCTCGCGGGCCAGCTCCAGGTACCAGGCGTACTTGGCCGGGTTCTCGCCGCTCTCACGCATCCGGGTCACGATCGCCGCGTAGCCCGACTCCCGCTCGCTGCCGCTGACCAGTTCGCCGTATCCGCCGTGCGCGATCAGGTCGAAGTTGCGGAGCACGCCCGGGCGTTCGGGGTCCTCGCGGTCGTAGAAGCCGCGCGAGCCCTTCGGGTAGTCGTCGATGAAGAAGGGCCGGTCGGCCTCCAGGGAGAGCACCCTCTCGCCCTCCCAGTCGATCTCCGCGTCCGGGCTCTGCGGGTGTCCCCGCCCGATCAGCCGAGACACTGCCTCCTCGTGCGTGCAGGAGTCGAACTTCCCGGACCGCAGCTCCGCGAAGTCCAGCTCTTCCCGGCCCAGTTCACGGAGCACCTCCGGGACGGCCGTCCACACGTGGTCGACCACGCTGGTCAGCAGGCCCGCCGCGATCTCCTGGGCGTCGGCCCGGCTGCCGCCCGCCATCTCCACGTCGATCTGGTGGAACTCCACCAGGTGGCGGCCCGTGCCCGCGGTCTCGGGGGGCTCCACACGGACGTTCGGGGCGATGTAGAAGAGGCGCGGAAAGCCCTTCAGGGAAGCCTGCTTGTAGAGGATCGCGCTCGTCATCAGCTTGTAGGGCTGACCGTAGTAGTCGACGTCCAGCGCCTTCGCGCCGCGTCCGCCCGGGTCGGTGACCGGGCCCACCAGGGGCGGCAGCAGTTCCACGAAGCCCTCGCCGCGCAGGAACTGCCGCGCCGCGTGCAGGACTTCCTGCTGGACGAGCATCGCGGACCGCAGCTGCGGCGAGCGCAGGTGCTCACCCAGCGGGGGAGGGGTCGAGAGGTCCATGTCGGCTCCTGTTCCTTTTCCTGTGTGTGGTGGGTGGTGTACGGGTGCGCGCGTCACGGGACCGGTCCCGCGCGCGGCGTGGTCGGAGCGGTTCACGCGGGGGCCCGGGCTGCGCGGGCCCCGGCCAGGGCTCCGCTCGCGGCCCCGGAACCGGGCGCCGGCGGGCCGTCGTACTGGGAGGCCACCCGGCCCAGCGCCGCCAGCAGCCCGTCCGAGGTCATCGACCGCACGGACGCCGGCACGCTCCCGCCCGGCACCGGGTGGGGGGTGAGCGGCATCGCGCCCGTCTCGGACCAGCGCAGCCGTCCGTCCGCGTCGACGAAGCTGCGCGAACGCCCGGCGTTGTCGGGGTGCAGGCAGTACGGGACGTCCAGGACCCCCCGCGCGAAAGCGGTGCGCAGGGCCTTCCCGAGGTCCTCGCCGAGTTCGAGGACGGCCTCCACGAAGGCCCGGGCCTCCCGGTACACCTCGGTGTCCGCCGGCCGCGCCGCCCCGCTCGGCCGCCCGGCCAGCGCGGCCGTCGCCGCGGCCGTCTCCAGGGCGCGGACGTTCTCCAGCACGGTGGGGATCCGGTGCGCCTCGGCGGCCGTCTTGACGATCAGCCGCTGCGCACCCGAGGTCACCGCAAGGCGTGCCGAGGCCTCCAGCAGGCGGGTGGCGCCGCGCTCGGTGTGCGGGAAGACGCCCATGTAGGTGTAGAGGACGACGTGCCGGTCCACCTCGGGAGGCAGGAACTCCGCGGCGAGCCGGCGCAGCGCCCGTACCGCCTCCGCGTCCTGCGCGGGGTCGGTCTGCTGCGCGTAGCTGAGGGACACGCTGCGGATGCCGTGCCGGACGAAGAACAGGCCCTCCAGCAGGCTGATGGCCACCAGCAGCCCGGGCGGGCACAGCTGGCCGAGCATGCAGCCGCCGAAGCTCTCCACGTGCGCCACCCGTGGCGCCTGGACGAGGGAGGCGAGCAGTTCGCAGCAGTGCGCCCAGTTCTTCACGGACTCGGCGAGCGGGGTGCGGCCGTAGGGCAGGCAGTACGAGACCGGTCCCCCCTCCGTGGCGTCCAGCCCGGCGGCGGCGAGCGCCCGGACGATCGCCTCCGGCCGCGACGAGCCGTGCCGTACCTGGACGGGGAAATCGGTGTCGAACACGCCCGCGAGGAGGTTGCGGGTGAGCTCGGCGGAGTGGGTGGCGATCGGGTAGCCGTTGAGCGGGGTGCCCTCGGCGAGGGCGTCGCGCGCCGCGGCGTGGTCGCCGACCCGGGTGTAGCTGTCGATGGTGAGGGTGCCGACGGTGGTGGCGACGGCGGCTTTCGTGCGTTCCAGGCCGGCCCGCATCCGGCGCGGATCGCCGAAGCCCATCCGCGGCTGGACGACCAGCTGTCCGGAGGCGGCGGCGTCCGCGACGAACCCGCCGAAGGAGGCCGGGGAAACGGAAGGAGAGGGCGCGGCGGCCACGTTCGGTGCGGCGAGCGTGGCGGCGGTCATGCGACGGCCCGCCGTGCGGCGCCCTGCCTGGCGGCGGCCTGTGCCGCACGCGGCGCGACGGCCCGCGAGGTGACCTGTGAGGTGGCCCGCGGCACGATGTGCCGGCCGGTCCGCGCGGTCGTCCCGAGCGTGGCGAGGAAAGCCTTCAGCGCGGTGACGTCGCCGTCGTCGAAGACGGCGTCGCAGCCCGCGTCGAGGAGCCGTGCGCGCTGCTCCGGGTCGGCCGCGCCGGCCACGCCGAGCTTGCCGCCGATGACGACGGGAAGGGTCAGGCCGGCCCGGCGGACGGCGCGCACGGCGCTCAGCCCGTCCCGGTAGCCGTGCCCGTTGACACTGCTGATGACCACGAGGCCGGGCTCCTCGGCCGCGCAGGCCGCCGTCAGCAGCTCGTCCGTCACACAAGGCCCCAGATTGCCGACCGGGTGCCCGAGCTCCTCCAGGAGCAGCTGCAGATAGACCAGGTTCCATGTGTGGGAATCCGAAGCCGTACCCGTGAGAAGGATTTTCACATTCCGTCGTCGCATACGGACGAATATAGGAAGACCAGGCCCCGTCGAGGGGAAGTTGGACCGGCAGTATGGGGGCGGTGGGAATTCCTGGCGGGATGCCTTGGAGGAAAACGGAAAACCGTGCCCCGCGGTGCGGGGCACGGTTTTCCTCACAGTTCACGAGGGGGTCAGGCGTACTGGGCGACCAGGCTCTTGGGGCGGATGTCCGTCCAGTTCCGCTCCACGTAGGCGAGGGCGTCCGCCCGCGGGCCGGCACCCCATACCACGTCCCAGCCTGCGGGAACGTCGGCGAAGTCGGGCCACAGGGCGTGCTGCCCCTCGGTGTTGACCACGACGTGGAACGTGCCCTCGGTGTCATCGAAAGGATTGGTCATGACAGGCTCCTCAATTTCTCGGAAAGAATACGGCCGATCAGGGCAAGTGGTTCGGGTTCACCCATTCTGGTGTGCGGGACCCCGATGATGTGATTCTCGACGCTGCCTTCCACATAGGGAATCCAGTGCTGTGCGAGAGTGTTTTCCG
Source organism: Streptomyces sp. NPDC059957 (assembly GCF_042730015.1). Lineage (NCBI taxonomy): Bacteria > Bacillati > Actinomycetota > Actinomycetes > Kitasatosporales > Streptomycetaceae > Streptomyces > Streptomyces sp. NPDC059957. Next base: position 9,114 of record NZ_JBHWMB010000077.1, read on the forward strand.
TTTCCCCGTCCTCGATGGCCGCCAGGAACAGCATGTCGGTGGCGACCGGGCGCGGGGCGTACAGGTTCATGATTTCGGCGTGGTTGATGGAGGCCCCGATCACGGAGCGGATCTCCCCGTCGGAGAAGGCCCCGAGCACCGGGTCCTTCAGCCGTACCAGGCCGATCAGCGCGTCCACGTCGAACGGGGCGTCGGCCGGCTCGTCCGTGGCGTCGCCGACCAGCATGTCCCTCTTCTGCGCCGGGGTCATCCGCCGCCGCACCGGCTCGGTGGGCAGCAGATGGACGTCCATCATCGCCAGCAGCTCGGTGCGCTCCCCGAGTTCGGCCAGGCGTACGGCGAGGGCGTGGGCGACCGTGCCGCCGAAGGACCAGCCCAGGAAGCGGTACGGGCCGTGCGGCTGGACCTCCCGGATCAGCGGGAGGTAGTCCGCGACCATCTCCTCCACCGACGCGGGCGAGTGGCCCAGCTCGCTCAGTGCCCGTGCCTGGATCGCGTACAGCGGCTGGTCCGGCCCCAGGTGCTGGGCCAGGCCCGCGTACGGCCAGCCCACCCCGGTGCCGGGGTGGAGGCAGAACAGCGGCGGTTGCGCCCCGCGGGTGCTCAGCGGGAGCACCACGCCCATCGGGTCGAAGCCGCTGGGCTCGTCGCCCAGCAGGCCCGCGACCGTCGGGGTGCGGAACAGGTCGCGCACCCCGCGCTCCAGCCCGAGCACGGTCCGCATCCGGCTCACCAGGCGCACCCCGAGCAGCGAATGCCCGCCCAGCCCGAAGAAGTTGTCGTCGATGCCCACCCCTTCCACGCCCAGCACCTCGGCGAACAGGGTGCACAGGATCTCCTCGCGCGGATTGCGCGGCGGCCGGCCCGAGGGGCGTGCGCCGAGGGCCGGCGCCGGCAGGGCCTTGCGGTCGGGCTTGCCGTTGACGGTCAGCGGGATGGAGTCGAGGAGCACGGCCGCCGACGGGACCATGTGCTCGGGGAGTTCGCCCGCCGCCCAGCGCAACAGGCCCTCGCCGTCGAGGCCGTGGCCCGCGCGCGGCACGGCGTACGCGACGAGCCGCTTGCCGCCGGGGCCGTCCTCGAAGACGACCACCGCGACCTGCCCGACGCCGGGGTGGCGGGCCAGGGTGGCCTCGATCTCCCCGGGCTCGATCCGGAAGCCGCGCAGCTTGATCTGGCCGTCGGCCCGCCCCACGAACCGCAGTTCGCCCTCGGGGGTCCAGTGCACGAGGTCGCCCGTACGGTACATCCGGCCGCCGTCGCCGCCGAACGGGTCGGCGACGAACCGCTCGGCCGTCAGCCCCGGCCGGCCCAGGTACCCGCGGGCCACCTGGGTGCCCGCGATGTACATCTCGCCGGCCACTCCGATCGGGACCGGCCGCAGCCGCTCGTCGAGGACGTGGATCCGGGTGTTGTCCAGGGCCGCCCCCAGGAACACGCCGGGGAGCGTGCCCCGTCCCGCCGGGATCCGCTGCTGGTGCGAGGCGAAGGTGGTCTCGGTCGGGCCGTAGGAGTGGACGAGCGTGGTGTCGGGGCAGTGGTCCATCACCCGCTGGAGGGCGCTCGGGGACGCCACGTCACCGCCGGTCCAGACCTCGTCGAGGAGCTTGAGGGTGTCCAGGCCCTCGTCGGCCATGATGTGGAAGAGGCCCATGGTGAAGTAGGCCGCGCTCACGCCGTGGGTACGGACCGTGTGGTCGAGCTCCGCCACGTCGGTGCCGTCGCCGGGGGCGATGACCAGCTGGCCGCCGTTCAGCAGCGGAACCCACAGCTCGTAGGTCGACGCGTCGAAGCCGATCGCCGAATGGACCAGCATCCGGCGGTGGTTGGCCCGGTTCCAGCAGCGGTCGGTGACCAGCTCCACCACGTTGCGGTGGGTGACGCCGACGCCCTTGGGGCGGCCGGTCGAGCCGGAGGTGAACATCACGTACATCAGGGCGTCCTCGCCCACGGCGATCCCCGGATCGGACACGTCACCGGCGGCCTCGGCCCCCTCCGGACCGGTCCCGTCGTCCCCGTCCGGCGCCGGGTCCGCGGTCATCACCAGGACCCCGGCCGCCGCCTCCTGGAGCACCGCGGGCCGCTCGCGGTGCGATTCCTGCGTCAGGAGCACCCGCGCCGCCACGTCCTCCATGACCATGCGCACCCGGGCGTCGGGCAGCCGCGGGTCCAGCGGCACGTAGGCGGCCCCGCACTTGAGCACGGCGAGCGCCGCCACCAGCAGGTCCGGCGTACGGTCCATCAGGACGCCGACCGCCCCGTCCCGGGCCACGCCGGCCGCCAGCAGCCGGTGCGCGAGGGCGTTGGCGCGGGCGTCGAGGGCCGCGTAGCTCAGGGTCTCGTCCTCGTACGAGACGGCGGTCCTGTCCGGGGTGCTGCGGGCCTGGGCGGCGAACCGCTCGTGGACCAGCCCGCACGCGGCCTGCGGGGTCGCCGTGTCGTTGTACTCGGTGACCAGGCGGAACTCCTCCTCGGCGGAGAGGAGGGCGATGTCCCCGATGCGCTGGGCGGGGTCCTCGGCGACCGCCCGCAGGGTGCGGGCCAGGTGCGCGGCCAGCTGGGCCGCCGTCCCCTCGTCGTAGAGGTCCGTCGCGTACTCCAGTACGCCCTCCAGCCCGCCCGGGGCTCCGTCCGCCGTGCGCGTCTCGCGCAGCGACACGGTCAGGTCGAACTTGGTGAACCCGGAGGCCGTCCCCAGCGGGGTCCCGGCCAGCGCCGCGTCCGCCGGAGCCGGCGCTTCCGCGGGATGGACCTGCACCACGACCTGCACCAGGGGGTGGTGGGCCGTGGAGCGCGCCGGGTTGAGCCGCTCCACCACCAGGTCGAAGGGGAGGTCCTGGTGGGCGTACGCGGCGAGGTCGGTGTCCTTGACCCGATCCAGGAGTTCCGCGAACCGGGGATCGCCGGAGGTGTCGCAGCGCAGCACCAGCGTGTTGACGAAGAAGCCGACCAGGTCGTTCAGCGCCTCGTCGTCGCGCCCCGCCACGACCGTGCCCAGCGGCAGGTCGGTGCCGGCGCCGTGCCGGGTCAGCGTCGCCGCCAGGGCCGCCTGGACCACCATGAACACGGAGGCCCCGTGGTCGAGCGCGAGGCGTTCCAGCCGGGCGTGCGTCCCGGCGTCCAGGGCGAGCGGGGTCGCCGCGCCCCGGTGCGTGGCCTCCGCGGGCCGGGTACGGGCCGCCGTCAGTTCGAGGACCGGCGGCGCGCCGGCCAGGGCTTGCTTCCAATGGGCGACGTGCCCGGCGGCGGACTCGCCGTCGAGGGCTGCCCGCTCCCACAGGGTGTAGTCCGCGTACTGCACGGGCAGCGGCTGCCAGCCGGGAGCCCGCCCGTCCTGCCGGGCCCCGTAGGCGGCGGCCAGGTCGGCGAGGAGCGGGCCGGTCGACCAGCCGTCGGCGGCGATGTGGTGCACGAGCAGCACCAGCACCTGCCCGTTCCCGTCGCCGTTCCCGTCGCCCTTCTCGCCGGTGTTCTCGCCCGTGTTCGAGCCCGTGGTCCCATCCGTGGTCCCGTCCGTGTCCGCGGGGTCGATCAGGGTGGCCCGGAAGGGGAGTTCGGCCGCCAGGTCGAAGACGTGCCCGGCCGCGGCGTCGACGGCCGCGTCCAGCCCGCCGGGCGGAGCGGAGACCTGCTCCAGCACCGGCCGTGCCGACTCCAGCACCTGCTGGTACGGCTGCCCGTCCACCGCCGGGTACACGGTGCGCAGCACCTCGTGCCGCCCGGCCACGTCGGCGAGGGCTTCGGCCAGCACGGCCGGGTCCAGCGGCCGGTCCAGGCGCAGGGCGAACGGGATGGTGTAGGAGCGGCTCGGGCCCTCCAGCTGGTCGACGAACCACAGCCGGCGCTGCGCGTACGACAGCGGTACCCGCTCCGGCCGGTCGGCGTCCGCCACCGGGACCAGCGGCGCCCGTCCGGTGCCCGCACCGTCCCGGGTGAGGCGCAGCGCCAGCCCGGCCGGGGTCGGGGCGAGGAACAGGTCGCGGATCCGGGCCTCCAGGCCGAGCACGGCACGGATCCGGTTCACCAGCCGCACGCCCATCATGGAATGGCCGCCGACCGAGAAGAAGTTGTCGTCCGGGGCCACCCGGTCGATGCCGATGACCTCGGCGAACAGCGAGCAGAGGACCCCTTCGGCGGCGGAGCCCCCGGCGGGCGGGGCCTGCGCCGCGCGCAGTGCTTCGGCTTCGGCCTCGGCGGCGCGGGCGAGGGCGACGCGGGCCCGGCGCTCGGCGAGGCGCCGCAGCTCCGCCCCGTCGAGCAGCGGGCTCGCTGAGGGCGGCCCGTCGGGGTCCGCCGCCGCCCGGGCCAGGGCCCGTACGAACACGTCCAGCAGCAGCCGGGCCGTCTCCTCGTCGAAGAGGTCCGCCGCGTACTGCCACCACACCTCCAGGCCGCCGTCCGCCGCGGCCACGCAGGCGGCGCTGAGGTCGAACTTGGCGGCCTCCAGGCCCGTTTCCACGAACCGGCCGGTGAGCGGGCCGGCCGGCTCCGGGGTCTGCGCGTCCTGCTCCTGGGCGGTCAGCATCACCTGGAAGAACGGGTTGACGGCGAGCGAGCGGTCCGGGGCGAGGTCTTCCACCAGCAGGTCGAAGGGCAGCTCCTGGTGGGCGTAGGCGGCCAGGTCGGCGTCCCGGGCCCGGTCCACGAGCGCCGCGTACGGGACGTCGCCCGATACGTCGGTGCGCAGCACAAGGGTGTTCACGAAGAACCCCACGAGGCCGTCGAGGGCCTCGTCGCCGCGTCCCGCGACCGGGGTTCCGATCGCGACGTCCGTTCCCGCGCCGACGGCGGCCAGCGCCTGGGCCAGGGCCGGCTGGAGGACCATCAGGAGGCTGGCACCCCGCTCCTCGCCGAGCGCGGCGAGCCGCCGGAAGGCCTCCGGGTCCAGCCGCGCCGTGAGCCCGCCGGCCCGCCCGGTCGGCTCGGCCGGCCGGGGCCGGTCGGCGGGCAGGTCCAGTACGGTCGGCATCCCGTCCAGAGCGACCCGCCAGTGGTCCAGCAACGCGGCCGGATCCTCCAGGAGTTCGTGCTGCCACAGGGTGTAGTCGGCGTACTGCACCGGCAGCGGCTCCCAGCCGGGGGCGGCGCCGGCCAGCCGCGCCGCGTACGCCCCGCCCAGATCGCGCAGCAGCGGGCCCACCGACCAGCCGTCGGTGGCGATGTGGTGGGTCAGCAGGGCGAGGGTGGCCCCGCCGTCGCCCGTGGTGAACAGTCGTGCGCGGACGGGAAGTTCGCAGGACAGGTCGAAGGTGCCCGCGGTGAACAGCGCGACCAGGGAGTCCAGTTCGCCCGGCGCGCACTCCCGTACCGCGAGCGGGACCGGAAGCGGGTCCAGGACGTGCTGGTACGGCTCGGAGTCGACGGCCGGGTACACCGTGCGCAGCACCTCGTGGCGCTCCACGACGTCGGCGAGGGCGGCGGTCAGTGCGTCCCGGTCGGGGACGGTGTCCAGTCGCAGCACCAGCGGCAGGTTGTAGGTCGTCGAGGGGCCCTCCAGCCCGGCCAGGAACCACAGCCGGCGCTGCGCGAAGGACAGCGGGATCCGGTCCTCGGCGGGGAGCAGGGCCCCGTCGAACACCGACTCGGCGGCAGCGGCCCGGTCGCCGGGGGGCGCGGCGCGCAGCAGCTTGCGGTCGATCTTGCCGGAGGAGGTCCGGGGCAGGGCCTCCACCAGCGTGATGACCGACGGCACGGCGGCGGCGGGCAGGTGGGCCCGTACCCGGGCGCGCAGTGCGTCGGCGTCCACCTCCGGAGCCGCCCCCGGATCCGCCCCCGGATCCGCGACGACGAAGGCGGCCAGCCGCTTCACGCCGTCCGCGGTCTCCTGCGGCACCACGGCGGCCTCGCGGACCCCCGGGTGGCCGGTGAGCACCGACTCCACGGACGCCGGGTCCACCCGGTGGCCGTTGATCTTGACCTCGTCGTCGGCCCGCCCCCGGAAGCCGAGCTGCCCGTCCTCCCGGACGAACACCACGTCACCGGTCCGGTACGCGCGGTCGGCGCCCAGCGCCGCGAAGCGTCGCCCGGTCAGCTCGGGCCGGCCGAGGTAGCCGAGGGCCAGACCTCCGCCGAGCAGCCACAGCTCGCCGTCCACGACGGCCGCGCGCACGCCCGGCAGCGGCTCCCCGATCGGCACCGGGCCGCCAGGGTGCCGGGAGAGGTCGGCGACGGTGGCGACGACGGTGGCCTCGGTCGGACCGTACGTGTTCAGCAGCCGCACCCGGTCCGGGTCCACGGCCCGGCACCACTGCGCCACCCGCTCGGGCAGCGCGGCCTCGCCGCCGATGACCACCGTGCGCACGGTGGAGGGGAGTTCGGCGATCCCGGTGGCGAGGGCGTGGGCCAGCTCGTGCCAGTAGGCCGTGGGCAGGTCCAGTACGGTCACCCCGTGCGCGGCGCACCCCGCCAGCAGCCCGGGTACGTCCAGCATCTCCTCGTCGCGCAGGACGAGGGTGGCCCCGGCGCCCAGCGTCAGGAACACCTCCTCGACGCTCGCGTCGAAGTGCAGCGGCGCGAACTGCAGGACCCGGTCCCCGGCCGTGATGCCGTAGCGGACGGTCGCCCCGGCCGTGAAGTGGGCCAGGGCGTCCTGCCCGACGACCACCCCGTTGGGGGTTCCGGTCGAGCCGGAGGTGTAGATCACGTACGCGGCGTCCTGCGGGACGCCCGGACCGGGGAGGGTGAACTCGCCCTGCACCGGGCGGACGTCCTGGCCGGCGCAGTCCGCCAGGATGGCGGCCGTACGGGCGGCCGGGGCGCCGGGGTCCAGCGGCAGGTAGGCGGCGCCGGTCCGCAGGGCGGCCAGCAGCCCCACGACCGCGTCGATCCCGCGCGGCCGGTGCACGGCCACCAGCCTGCCGGGCCCGGCGCCCTCGGCAGCCAGCTCCTCGGAGCGGAACGCCACGGCGAGGGCGAGCTGCCCGTACGTCATGCGGCGCTCGCCGTGCACCAGGGCGAGCCGCTCGGCGCCGTCGGCGACCCGGGCGTCGATCCGGTCGAGCACACGGGGCGCCGGGGTGATCGCCGGGCCGCCGTCCAGGACGGCGGAGGCGGTGGGGGCGGTCGAGGGCATCGCGGAGCCTCCAGGCGGGGGAATGGATGCGGAGCGGAGTCCGTGCCCCCACGCTAGGCACCGCCCGCCACCCCGCCGGGCAGTCCCCGCGGCAGCTCACCGGCCCCTCTTCTGCCGCCCCGAACTGCCGGTCACCGGAGCGCGCCCCCACCGACGAGCCGTGCTCTGCGCGTGGCAACTCGGCTGCGAAGGCTCGGTCACCTGGGCGAGGATGCCCGCATGAGCCGAGAGACGGATGAGGTGGGCGAGGCGATCGCGGGCGAGCTGCGTCTCATGGACCCCGGCGTGCGTGCGTCGCGCTCGCTCGCCCGACAGCTGCTGGCCCCGGACTTCGTGGAGGTCGGCGCGTCGGGGCGGCGGTGGACGTACGAGGAGATGCTCGCCGCGTTGCCCGAGCTGGACGGTGCGGCAGAGGGCGGTCCGCGCCACGAGCCCTAGGACGTCACCGGTGTCCTGCTGGCACCCGGGCTGGTGCACCTCACCTACGAGACCACGTTGGACGGAAACCGGGCGCGGCGGAGTTCGCTCTGGCGCAAGCAGGGTGCGGCCGCACCCTGGCAGATGTACTACCACCAGGCCACACCCGTCCCGCCCGACAGCATGTGACCGTCGCGGAGAGGCCCTCCCCGGCAGGCTGCCGGGGAGGGCCTCACGTGCGGTGTACGGGGAGGGGCGTGGCGCGTCGCCGCTACGGCCGGCGGGGCGTGCCGCTCCGCCGCTACGGCTGGCGGGGCGTGCCGCTCCGCCGCTACGGCTGGCGGACCCGGGAGCCCGCGCGGGTGCGGCGGTGCAGGGCCGGCGGCGGGGTCGGCGGGACCGGCGGCGCCGACGCGAGCAGCGCCGCCAGCCGGGCCGGCGTCGGGTGCCGGAACACCTCGCGCAGGGTCAGCTCCCGGCCCAGCTCCGCCTTGATCCGGTTGACCAGCCGGACCGCGAGCAGGGAATGCCCGCCGGACTTGAAGAAGTTGTCGTCCGGGCCGAGCTGCCCCCGCTCCAGCACCTCCGCGAACAGCCGCAGCAGCGCCGGCGCGAGCCGGTCGTCCCCGCGCCGCTCGTCCCCGTGCCGGTCGTCCCCGCGCCGCTCGTCCCCGTGCCGGTCGTCACCGTCCGCAGCGGGCGCCCGGCCCGCGGCGCCGGCCGGGTCCTGAGCTCGGTCCGAGGCTCCGGCCGGGCCCTGGGGCCGGCCCGGAGCACGCGGCGCGGACCCGGCAGCAGCCTCCGCCGGCGGCCCGGCCGCCGCCCGCGCCGTGGACCCGGCCGTGGGATCCGGCGTGGGATCCGCCGCGGGGCGCGCCGGGCCCCGTGCCGCCCCCTGGTCCGGCGCCGCCCCCGCGAGGAGGTGCACCGCCGAGGGGACCGCGTACTCCGGCAGCCGGTCCGCCGCCCACTCCTGCAGGGCCGCCTCGGTCAGCGGGCCGGCCGGGCCCTCGCGGTCCAGCACCTCCGCGACCAGCCGGTCCTCCAGTACGCGGACCCGCGCCCCGGCCACCGCCGGGTGCTCCGCGAGCACCGCCGCGACGTGTTCCACGTCGATCGGGTAGCCGCCGGCCGGCGGTCGCGGCCCCCGCCGGTCGGCCGGCGCCGGGAGGTCGCCGACCCGGCGGCCGGGGTCGGCGCCGAACAGCTCCAGCGCCGCCACGAGCAGCCCGGCCAGCCGCTCGGCGCCGGCCTCCCCGTACAGGTCGGTGGAGTACTCCAGCACGCCCGACAGACCGCCTTCGGCGTGCTCCGTCAACGCGAACGTCAGGTCGTTCTTCGCCGTCGCCGACCCGTACGGCAGTTCCGTACCGGCCAGCGGGCCGCCGTCGGCGCCGCTTCCCGCGCCCGTGTCCGCCCGGTTGACCTGGAGCATCACCTGCACCAGCGGGTGGTGGGCCGCGGACCGGTGCGGGTTCACGTGCTCCACCAGCAGGTCGAAGGGGAGGTCCTGGTGCGCGTACGCCGCCAGGCCCGCCTCCCGGACCCGCCCGAGCAGCTCCTCGAAGGTCGGATCGCCGCCCGTGTCGGTGCGCAGGACCAGGGTGTTCACGAAGAAGCCGACCAGTCCCGACAGTGCGTCGTCGCCGCGACCGGCAACCGTCGTGCCGAGCGCGAGGTCCGTGCCCGCTCCGAGCCGGGTCAGGGCCGCGGCGAGCGCCGCCTGCACCACCATGAAGAGCGTGGCGCCCTGGGCGTGGGCCAGGCGCAGGAGGCGTCCGTGGGCGTCCGGGGACACCGCGAAACCGGTGAGGGCCCCGCGCCCGGAGGGCTCGGCCGGCCGGTGCCGGTCGGACGGCAGGTCGATCAGCGGTGGCAAGCCGGTCAAGGTCCGCTGCCAGAAGTCCAGTTCGGGCCGGGCGTCGGCGAGCAGCTCCCGCTGCCACAGCGTGTAGTCGGCGTACTGCACCGCGAGCGGCCGTGCGCCGGGGGCCCGACCGGCCAGCCGCGACTCGTACGCGCAGGCCAGATCGGCCAGCAGCGGCCCCGTGGACCAGCCGTCGGCCGCGATGTGGTGCAGGAGCAGGACCAGCGTCTGCGGGCCCTCCCCGTCCGGCAGGAACAGCCAGGCCCGCAGCGGCAGATCGCGGGTCAGGTCGAAGACGTGCCCCGCCGCCTCGTCCACGGCGGCGCCCACGTCCTGGGGACGCGCCAGCTCCAGCTGCGGCCGGGCCCGCTCCAGCACCCGCTGGTACGGTTCGCCGCCCTCGGCCCCGTACACCGTGCGCAGCACCTCGTGCCGGGCCACCACGTCGGCCAGGGCGTCGGCGAGCGCCGCCGGGTCCAACGGCCGGTCCAGGCGCCGTACCAGGGCGATGTTGTACGCGGGGGACGGCCCCTCCAGCTGGTCGGTGAACCAGAGCCGGCGCTGCGCGTACGACAGCGGAAGCCGCTCCGGCCGCCGCTCGGCGGGCGCCAGGGCCGGCCGGGAGTCCGCCTGGCCGGCCGAGGCCAGCCGCCGGTGCAGGCTCGTGGCCGTCGGGGCCAGGAACAGGTCCCGGATGCCCGCCTCCACACCGAGCACCGCCCGGATCCGGTTGACGAGCTTGCTCGCCAGCAGCGAATGCCCGCCCGACTTGAAGAAGTTGGCGTCGGCGCCGATCTCCTCGCGGCCCAGCACCTCGGCGAACAGCCCGCAGAGGATCTCCTCCCGGGGCGAGAGCGCCACGGGGGCGGCCGCCACAGGCCGCTGCGCCGCGGCCACCGCGGCCGCGGCGACGCGCTCACGGCGCCGGACGAGCCCCGCCTCCTCCTCGGCCGTCACCAGCTCCAGCGCGCCCAGCCAGGAATCCGGGGACTCCGGGGACTCCGCGGATGCAGCGAACGCGCGCAGGGCCCGTACGTACACCTCCAGCAGCAGCCGCGCCGTCTCCCCGTCGAAGAGGTCCTCGGCGTACTGCACGTGTACGTCCATGCCGTCCGGCGCACCGTCCGCGCCCCGGCGGGCGGCGCAGTGGAAGGAGAGGTCGAACTTCGCGGCGCCCAGGTCGGTGCTCGTCGCCCGCCCCCGGACGCCACCGAGCCGCACCACGTCGTCCGCGGCCTCCTGAACGGTCAGCATCACCTGGAAGAAGGGGTGTTCGCCCAGCGACCGCCCCGGCTCGGCCAGCTGCTCCACCAGCACGTCGAAGGGCAGGTCCTGGTGGTCGAACGCGGCCAGGTCGGCGTCCCGCACGCGCTCGACGAACGCCCCGACCGACGGGTCCCCGGACAGATCGGTGCGCAGCACCAGGGAGTTGACGAAGCAGCCGACCAGATCGTGCAGGTCCTGGTCGGGCCGGCCCGCCACCGGGGTGCCGATCGCCAGGTCCTCCCCGGCACCGGCGGCCGACAGGGCCTTCGCCAGTGCGGCGCGGGCCACCATGAACAGGCTGGCGCGGCGCCCGCGCGCCAGGGAGAGCAGGGCCCGGTGCGCCGCGGCGTCCAGCTCCGCCGACACGGTCACCGCCCGCCCCGAGGGCTCGGCCGGCCGGGGCCGGTCCACGGGCAGGGCGGTCCGGGCCGGCATGCCGTCCAGGGCCGTCTTCCAGAAGCCGAGCAGCTCCGCCGGATCCGCCAGCAGCTCGCCCTGCCACAGGGCGTAGTCCGCGTACTGGACCGGCAGCGCCCGCCACGCGGGAGCCCGGCCCGTGCGCCGCGCCTCGTACGCCTCGCCCAGGTCCCGCAGCAGCGGGGCGATCGACCACCCGTCGGTCGCGATGTGGTGCACCAGGAGCACCAGTACCGCGGTGCCGTCCCCCGGCAGGAACAGCCGGGCCCGCATCGGCGGCCGCAGCGCGAGGTCGAAGGGCTCGCGGCCGAAGCCGGCGACCAGCCCCTCCAGGGCCTGCGGGGCGCACGGCGTCACCTCGAGGCCCGCCGTCTCGATCCCCGCCGCGCCCAGCACCCGCTGGTACGGTTCGCCGCCCTCGGAGCCGTACACGGTGCGCAGCACCTCGTGCCGTCCCACCACGTCACCCAGCGCGTCCGCGAGGGCCGCCCGGTCCGGGACCTCCGCCAGGCGCAGCACCAGCGGCGCGTTGTAGGTCGCGGAGGACCCCTCGATCCGGTCCAGCAGCCACAGCGCCCGCTGCGCCGCCGACATCGGGAGCCGCTCCGGCCGACCGCCCGCGGCCGTCAGCGCCGGCCTGCTCGTGGCCGCGCCGCCCAGTTCGGCGAGACGGCGGTGCAGCGCGGTCGGCGTCGGCGCCAGGAACAGGTCGCGAATGCCGAGTTCCAGGCCGAGCGCACCCCTGATCCGGTTGACCAGCTTGCTCGCCAGCAGCGAATGCCCGCCCGATTTGAAGAAGTTGGCGTCGGCGCCGAGCGCCTCGCGGCCCAGCACCTCCGCGAACAGTCCGCACAGGATCTCCTCGCGCGGCGACAGGACGTCGCTGCGCACCGGACCGGCCGGCGCCGGAGCGGCCGTGTCCGGGGCGGCCGTCGCCTGCCGGGCGGCCAGCGCCCGCGACTCCCCGGCCGTCACCAGGTCCAGCTCGGCCAGGAGCCGGTCCGGGTCCTGCGCCGAGGCGGCGAACGCGCCGAGGGCCCGTACGTACACCTCCAGCAGCAGCCGCGCCGTGTCCTCGTCGAAGAGGTCCACCGCGTACTGGAGGGCGATGTCCATCCCGTCGGGGGCGCCGTCCGCGGTGTGCTGCTCCGCGCAGTACCAGGTGAGGTCGAACTTGGCCGCGTCCAGGCCGATTTCCTCCAGTCGGCCGCCGATCCCGCCGGCCAGCTCCACCGGCTCGGACGATCCGGTCCCCGCGTCCACCGTCAGCATCACCTGGAAGAACGGGTGGTGGCCCAGGGCGCGTTCCGGTGCGAGCCGCTCCACCAGCAGATCGAAGGGCAGCTCCTGGTTCTCGTAGGCCGCCAGGTCGGCGTCCCGTACCCGGTGCAGCAGCTCGCCGACCGAGGGGTCGCCCGACAGATCCGTGCGCAGGGCGAGGGAGTTGACGAAGAAGCCGACCAGGTCGTACAGGTCCTCGTCGGGCCGGCCCGCGACGGGCGCCCCGATCACGACGTCCTCGCCCGCGCCGGTGGCCGACAGCGCCGCCGCCAGTGCGGCGCGCGCCGCCATCGTCAGGCTCGCCCGGTGGCCGCGGGCCAGGGCGAGCAGCCCGCGGTGACCGGCCGCGTCCAGCCGGGAGGTCACGGTGGCACCCCGGCCCGATGGTTCCGCCGGGCGCGGCCGGTCGGCGGGCAGGGCGATGACCTGCGGGGCGCCGGCCAGGACCTCCCGCCAGTGCTCCACCTGCTCGTGGGCGAGGCCGTCCGGGTCGGCGGGGTCGCCGAGCAGCTCGTGCTGCCACTGGCTGTAGTCCGTGTACTGGACCGGCAGCGGCTCCCGGTCCGGTGCGCGGCCCGCGAGGCGGGCCCCGTACGCCTCCGACAGGTCGCGCAGCAGGGGGCGTACGGACCACCCGTCGGTGGCCACGTGGTGGATGAGCAGGACGAGTACCGAGGTCCCGTCGCCGGGGAGCAACAGCCGGGCGCGCAGCGGCGGTTCGGCGGTGATGTCGATCGCCTGCCGGGTGAACGCGGCGACGGCGTCGTCCAGTTCGCCGGGCGTGCAGTCCCGGGTGGTGAGACCGGGTACGGCGGCCGTCTCCAGCACCCGCTGGTACGGTTCCGCGTCGGCCCCGGCGGGCAGCACGGTCCGCAGCACCTCGTGCCGCTCCACCACGTCGGCCAGTGCCGCGCCGAGGGCCGCGGTGTCGGGGACCGCGTCCAGGCGGACGACCACGGGGGCGTTGTAGGTGGCGGACGGTCCGTGCAGCCGGCCCAGGAACCACAGCCGGCGCTGGGCGAACGACAACGGGATCTCGGTCATGTCCTGACTGTCCTAACTGTCCTGGCGTGCGGCGGCCGCGTCGGCGCTCGCGCCGGCGGTCGCCGCGACGAGCGTGTCGAGGTGGGAGGCGAGGTCCCGCAGGCGGGGGTTGGCGTAGACCGCCTTCACCGGCAGGGCGACGCCCAGCTCGGCCCGGACCCGCGACACCAGCTTGATCGCCAGCAGCGAATGCCCGCCCAGCTTGAAGAAGTTGTCGTCGGGTCCGACGCTGGAGGCGCCGAGCACCGCCGCCCAGACGCCCGCGATCAGTTCCTGCGACCGGGTCAGGCCCTCGGCGGCCGGGGCCCGCTCCGGGGAGGCGGCGGCCGGGGCGGGCAGCGCCGCCCGGTCCAGCTTGCCGTTCGTGGTCGTGGGGAAGCGGTCCAGGGCGACGAAGGCCGCCGGGAGCATGTAGGCGGGCAGCGCCGCCCCCAGGTGCTCGCGCAGGGCGCCCTTGGTGACCGTGCCGGTCGTCGCGCGGTAGTACGCCACCAGCCCGGGGGCCCCGTGCACCTCGTCGAGGAGCAGGACGGCCGCCTCCGCGACCCCGTCGACCGCGGTCAGCGCGGCCTCGATCTCCGGGAGTTCGATGCGGTGCCCGCGCAGCTTGACCTGTCCGTCGGCCCGGCCCAGGTAGCCGAGCCGGCCGTCCGGCAGCAGCCGCACCAGGTCGCCGGTACGGTACATCCGCCCGCCGTACGAGGCGTCCGCGCCGGAGTCGGCGGTGAACCGTTCCGCCGTCAGGGCGGGCCGGCGCCGGTAGCCGCGGCCCACGCGGGGGCCCGCCAGGTAGAGCTCGCCGCTGTCGCCCTCGGCGACCGGGTTCAGCTTCTCGTCGAGGACGCGCATGCGCAGTCCGGGCAGCACGCTGCCGATGTGCGGCTCGTCCGCGCCGTCGATCCAGCCCGCCGTGGAGTCCACCGTGCACTCGGTGGGCCCGTACAGGTTCACCGTGCGCAGGACGCCCTGCGCCCCCTTCTCCGCGAGGCGCCGCCACAGCTCCGGGCCGACCGCCTCGCCGCCGATGAGGAGCGTCAGCGGGCGGGGCCCGCCGTCCGCGCTCAGCAGGTCCAGCAGCGGCTCGGCGTGTGACGGGGTGATGTCCAGGTCGGTCAGGGCCTGTTCGTCGACGAAGCGGGCCAGCAGCGCCGGATCGGCCCTGGTCTCCTCGTCGATCATCACCAGGGTGTCGCCGCGGCAGATGCGCACCCACTGCTGCACGGAGGCGTCGAAGGAGGGGGACGCGTTCCAGCCGACCCGGCCGCCGTCGGTGGCCGCGATGTCCGCGCCCTCCAGCTCGGCGAGCAGCGCGGAGGCGGCGGCGCGGCCGATCTCCACCCCCTTGGGGCGGCCGGTCGAACCGGAGGTGTAGATCACGTAGGCGAGGGTGTCGGCGGACACGGCCACTGGGGCGTACGCGGGGTCCGGCGTCCCGTCCGGCGCGGTCAGTTCGGCCAGGGACAGGTGCTCGGTACCGGCGGCGAGCGGCTCGCCGTCCGGGCCGGCGGTCACGACGAGGTCGGCGCCGGAGTCCTCGACCAGGTAGCGGCGCCGCTCGGCGGGCAGCTTCGGGTCGACCGGAAGGTAGCCGGCGCCCGCGGTCAGGGTGCCGATCAGGGCGGCCACGAGGCCGGCGCCGCGCGGCAGGGCGAGGGCGACCACGCTCTCGGGCCCGATGCCGCGGGCCGTCAGGCGGGCCGCTATCCGCATCGCCTCGGCGCGCAGTGCGCCGAAGGACAGCTCGCGGTCGGCGCCGACGACGGCGGTCCGCGCGGCGGGGACCAGCGCGAGCCGGTCCAGCAGGTCGGCGACGGCGCGCGGGGCGTCGTAGGAGGCGTCCTGCGGCGCGTCCTGCGGCGCGGTCTCGGAGGTACGGGAACGCTCGGGAAGCACGGCGGTCATGGTGGTCACTCCCCGGCGAAGACGGTGGTGGACGGCTGGGTGGCGGGGGCGCAGTCGGCCAGGGCGACCGGCTCTCCCATGGCGACCAGGATCTTGCGATCGCCCTTGTAGGCCTCGCGGCCGTGGGCGCACAGGATGTTGTCGACGAGCATCAGGTCGCCCTGCTGCCAGGTCTCGCGGACCGTGACCCGGTCGTACACGTCGTTGATCGCGTCGACCTCGGCGTCGGTCAGGCGCGTCCCGTCGCCCAGGAAGGTGTTGAAGGGAAGGCCGTCGTCGCCGTACGTCTCGACGAGCACCTCGCGCACGTCCGGGTCCAGGGTGCGGCTGTTCCAGAAGGCGAAGTGGTTGAACCAGGTCTTCTCGCCGGTGGCGGGGTGCGTGACGATCGCCGAGCGGCGCTGCCGGGTGATCATCGAGTCGTCCTCCTCGACCCACTCGTAGCCCACCGTGTTCTCCTCGCAGTAGGCCTCCGCGACCGCCTTGTCCTCGGTCGCGAACGTCTTGTACCAGGGCAGGCCCGCGAGCTCCGAGTAGTTGCGCACGAGCAGCCAGCCGGCCCGGGCGAACCGCTCCACCAGCTCCGGCGGCAGCAGGCGCAGCGCCTCCCGCATGTCGCCGACCGTGGTGGCGCCGCCCTCCTCGGGGGCGATCACGCAGCCGAACAGCAGCACGCCGGGGAAGTCGAGGGTGTAGCTGTTCTCGTTGTGGAGCCGGATCGGCTGCACGGCCGGCAGATCGGTGGAGGAGAAGACGCCCTCGCCGAAGTCGGTGCGCGGGGTCGCCTTCTCCTTGTAGCCCGCGCGCCGCTGGATCAGTGCGTCGCGGGCGGCGGCGAAGGTCGCCGCGTCCGAGACGGGCAGCCCGCGCAGCAGGACCGCACCCGAGCGGTGCAACTCGGCCTGGATGGAGGCGCGGTGGGTGTTCAGCCAGGCGACTGCCGTCTCCAGGTCGGCGCCGGCCGGGGTCTGGACGACGACGGGCTTGCCGGCCTCGCGGATCGGACGGATGCCGGTGTCGGCGGGGGCGTCTGCGAACGTGGTCATGGAAGGTCCTTAAGAGGGCGCGGAGTTGAGGAGGCGGTAGGGGCGGGGAAGTCGGACGGTCAGGCGGCGGAGGCGGCCGTGGCCCGGCCGCCGACGACGGAGGCGAGGACGGCGAAGAACTCGGGCAGCTGCTGCTGGAAGTAGAAGTGGCCGCCGGGCAGCACGAACGAGGCGAAGGGATGGTCGGTGAGCTGCGCCCAGCGGTCCAGCGAAGCGGCCGGAGCGACCGGGTCGGCGTCCCCGCCGATCACCGTCAGCGGGCAGTCCACGCGGGCCTCGGACTCCTCGCAGCGGTAGACGTCGTCGATCGCGAAGTCGGCGCGGATGGACGGGATGATGATCTCCCGCAGCTCCGGCTCGTCGAGGATGCCGTCGTCGGTGCCCCCGCGCTCCTTGATGGCGGCGACCAGCTCGTCGTCGTCCAGGAGTTCGGGGTGCACCGCGCACGGGTTGGCGAGGAAGGGGGCCCGGCAGGCCGAGGCGACCAGTGCCCGCGGGGTGCGGCCCGCCGCCTGCAGGGCCCGTACCACCTCGAAGGCGACCAGCGAGCCCATGCTGTGCCCGAGCACCACGAGGTCGTCGGTGGTCCCCGCGGGCAGCGAGGCCACGACGGGACCGGCCAGGTCGGCGATGGTGCGGGGCAGGTCCTCCGCGAAGCGGGCGCCCCGGCCCGGGTACTGGCCGATCAGCAGCCGGACGTCGGCGGGCAGGTACTGGCGCCATTCGGCGTACGCGTGCGCGTTGCCGCCGGCGTGGGGCAGGACCAGCAGCGAGGTCCGCTGCGGGCCCTCGCCCGGCAGGTCCCACACCACGTCGTCGGGCGCGGGCGTGAAGTCCGGGTACGTGTCGTTGCTCATGAGGAACTCCGTTCCTGGTCGGTGGTGCGGCGGCGCAGCGCGGGCCGGGCCCGGCGGGGCGCCGCCGGGGCGGACCGGCGCAGGCTTTCGATGCGCTGGGCGAGGGTGGCGGGCGTCGGGTGCTGGAAGACGTCGCGGAGGGTCAGGGTGACGCCGAGGCCGGCGCCGATCCGGTTGGTGAGGCGGGCGGCCAGCAGGGAGTGGCCGCCGAGGTCGAAGAAGCCGTCGTCGATGGAGAGCGGCGCCGTCGTGTTCAGGGCTTCGGCGAAGTGCGCGAGGACCGATGCCTCCAGCTCGGTGCGCGGAGCGCGTCCGCCGGCCGTGGAGGCCGCCTCGGGGACGGGCAGGGCCCGCTTGTCGATCTTCCCGTTCGGGGTGAGCGGCAGCCGGTCCAGCAGGACCACGAAGGCCGGGACCATGTGGTCCGGCAGCAGCGTGCGCAACCAGAGCCGGACGTCCTGCCCCGAGAGGCCGGGGGTGGTCGCGACGAGGTAGGCCGTCAGCTGGGGCGTGTTGTGGTGGTCGGGGTGGGTCGAGAGGGTGGCCTGGGCGATCTCCGGGTGCGTGGTGAGGACGGTCTCGATCTCCGTCGTCTCGACGCGGAAGCCGCGGATCTTGATCTGGGTGTCGGTGCGGCCGGTGTAGTGGAGGTTGCCGTTGTTGTCCCAGTGGGCTTGGTCGCCGGTGCGGTAGAGGCGGGAGCCGGGGGGCCCGTAGGGGTTGGGGACGAAGCTGGTGGCGGTGGTGGTGGGTTGGGCGAGGTAGCCGTGTGCGAGGCCGTCGCCGGCGAGGTACAGCTCACCGGTGGTGCCGGGCGGGGTGGGGCGTAGTCGCGCGTCGAGGACGTAGGCGTGCTTGTTGGTGAGTGGTCGGCCGATGGACACCGTGCCCGCCACCTGGTCCGTGACCGGGACGGGGTGGGTGGTGGTGAAGCCCATCGATTCGGCTGGGCCGTAGCCGTTGGTGATGGTCAGCCCGGGGTATCGGGCGTGGAGCCGGTGGACGTGGGTGGGGGAGGCGGGTTCGCCGCCCGTGTAGACGATCCGGGTGGTCGAGAAGGACTCGGGGTGTTCGTCGGTCAGGAAGTTGAAGAGGCTGGAGGAGAGCTGGAGCATGGTCATCGCGTGGCGCGGAGCCAGCGCGGCGATGGCTGCGGGTTCGGGGCGTTGGCCGGGTTGGAGGACGGTGGTGCCGCCGTGGAGGAGGGCGCCCCAGAATTCGAGGCTGAAGGCGTCCCAGGACACGGGGGAGCACTGGAGGAAGACCTCCTGCGGCCCGAAGTGTGCGTAGGTCTGGGCGGTGAGGGTGGAGACGAGGTTGCGGTGGGAGGACAGGATGCCCTTGGGGCGTCCGGTCGAGCCGGAGGTGAACATCACGCAGGCCGCGTCGGCGGGCGTCAGCCGGATGGCCAGGGGCCCTGAGGGCCGGCGGCCGATGGCCCCGTCCTCGGCGTCGACCAGCACGGCCGTCCAGGGCCCGCTGCCCACCCGGGCGTGGTGCGACCCGTCGCTCACCAGAACCCGCAGACCGGCCTCGGCAGCCGTACCGGCGAGCCGTTCGTCGGGGAATTCGGGGTCCAGGAGGGCGTATGCGGCGCCGGTCTTGAGGACGGCGAGGAGGGCGACGGCGAAGTCGGTTCCGCGGTCGAGGAGGACTCCGGCCAAGTCGCCGCGTTTCAGGCCGTGTTCGGTGAGGTGGTGGGCGAGTCGGTTGGCACGGGCGTCGAGTTCGCCGTAGGTGAGTTCCTCGTCGCCGAAGACCAGGGCGCGGGCCTCGGGGCGGGTGCGTGCCTGCTCCTCGAAGCGGTCGACGAGGGTGGCCTCCCCGATCTCGGTGCGCCGGCCGGTCCACTCCTCCAGCACCTGGCGCCGCTCGGTCTCACCCAGCAACTCCAGCTCCGACAAAGGAACGTCGAGTTCCGAGTCCAGCGCGGCGGTCACGAACCGCAGGAACCGGTCCTGGTGCCCGGCCACCGCGGCGAGGTCGCAGACCTGCGGAGCCGCATCGAAGTCGATCCGGAGACCGTCCTCGGGCCCCAGATCGTAGACACCGACCGCCAGGTCCTCCACGGGACCGTTGCTCATGTTGTGCTGCGTCGTCGGGAAGCCGCAGAACCGCATCCCCGGGGTGAAGGCCATGATGTTGACCAGCGGCGCCGTGATGCGCCGCTCCGACTCACCGACACCGAGGTCGCGGCACATGTCCTCGTACCGGGTGCGCTGGTGCGCCAGGCCCTGCCGCGTCTCCTTGACCACGGCCGCCAGCAGTTCGGCGAGCGTCCCACCGGGCGCCACCGGCACCCGCAGCGGCACCACGTTCGACATCATCCCCGGTGTGCGCCGGGCCAGTTCCGTACGCCGACCCGTCACCGGAAGCCCGAGCACCGGCTCGGTGCTCCCGCTCACCCGGTGCACGTAGGCCGCGACGAGCGCGATCACCAGCATCGTCCAGGGCGCCCGCCGCTCCCGAGCCACCGCCCGCAGCCGGTCCGCCCGGTCCGGCGGCAACACCACGGTGCGCCGTACGAACGGCAGCGCACCCGGAGCCGGTCCGCCGCTGCGGCCTTCACCGAGCCGCGGGGTCTGCGGCAGCCCCGCGAGGTGCCCGGCCCAGTGCGCCCGGTCCGCCGCCGCCTCCGGCGACGTCCGGTACCGCGCGTCCTCGGCGAACAGCGCCTCCAGCGTCCCGAACGGGCTCGGCCCCCAGGGCTCGCCGGCCGCGCCCCGCTCGTACAGTTCCACCAGCCGCTGGTCCATCAGGGCAACCCCCAGGCCGTCGACGGCCAGGTGGTGGAAGGCGTGGAAGTAGAACCAGCGCCGTTCGCCGCCGGGCGCGGTGCCCGCGTCGATCAGGACGTGCCGGGTCAGCCAGCCGTCCACCAGGTCGAAGGGCCGGGCCAGCTCCACGTTCATGTGCTCCCGGGCCGCCCCCGCGGGGTCCGGCTCGCCGCTCAGGTCCAGCAACTCCAGCTTCCGGTCGCCCGGTTCGGCCCGCACCAGCTGCCACAGGCCGCCGTCCTCGTCCGCACCGGTGCCGCGGATGCGCAGCGCGTCCGCCTCGCGGGCCAGCTGGTACCAGGCCCGGGCGAGCAGCTCCGGATCGAGGTCGCCCAGGATCTCGCGGTACTCCCCGATGTTGTAGCGGCAGCCTGAGGCGTCCAGCCCGTGGGCCATCCAGATGTCGCGTTGCGCCGCCGACAGCGGCAGCCGCGCAGCGACCGGCCCGTGCGCGGTGCTGCTCGGTTCAGCGGGCTTGGGGGACATGCCGGTGCTCCTCAAAATGGTCTCCGTGGCGGGCGGTCGAGCGGGGTCCGGACGCCGGTCCGGGTTCTGCCGTGCGGTCCGGCCGTACGCCATCCAACCGGCGGCCCCCCGGGGCCTGCGGCAGTTGCTCCGGCACTCGGCCAGCAGTTCAGGCGGCAGTGGCGGCAGCCGTACGGGGCTTCGGGGCGGCGGCGGCCCCGCACGCGGCCCGGCACGCCGCCCGGACCAGCCCCAGGACCCGGAAGCGGGAGCTGCCGCCCTCGTGCGCGGCCCGCACCACGCCGCTGATCAGCAGCTCGCGCAGCAGCCGGCCGGCCCCGGCCAGGCCGCCGCCGGTGAGGGCGGTGATCCCGGCCAGCTCGAACTCCTCGCCGGCCCGGCCGCACAGCGCCTCCAACAGGTCCCGGGCGGCGGGCGAGAGCCGGTCCAGCCGGTGGTGCAGCACACCGCGGAAGCCGTCGGCCCCCGGCCGGCCGCCCAGGTCGTCGAGCAGGGCCACCGGATCCTCGTCGAGGCTGTCGCACAGCGTGGGCAGATCGCACACGACCAGCCAGGAGGCGGCCGCGCCCAGTGCCCCCGGATGCCCGTCCAGACGGCGGCAGATCCACGCCGCGTGCTCCTCGTCGGCCGCCGTCGGGGCGAACTCCGGGCGCACCCGCCGGACATGGTCGAGGAGCAGCCTCACCGACGGGATCGAGGTGTCCACCGATCCGGAGGCGGGCACCTCCAGTGGCGCCAGCAGGAAGATCCGTTCACCGGGGACCTCCCACGGCTGGTCGGAGGTCACCAACAGGCGCAGCCCCGGGCAGACGCGCAGCAGCCCCGTCAGCCGGTCGCACCGGGCCGCACCCGCCGCAGCGCCGTCGAGCACCAGCAACACGGTCTGATCGCCCAGCAGTTCCGCCAGGGAGTCGACCGCATCGACCGCATCGACCGAATCGGCCGCATCCGGGTGCCGCTCGCCGTTCCCAGGCGCGAACAGCTCGGCGACCGCCGCCGCTACCCGGGCGGCCGGCTCGCCCTCCGCGCAGCCCAGGTGGTCGGCGGCGGCACCGGGGAAGGCGTGCCAGAGCACGGGCATCCCGGCCGCGTGCAACCGCTCGGCCACCGCCAGCGCCAGCCGCGTCTTGCCCACACCGGCCAGCCCGACCAGGTGGACCAGCCGCTCCGCGCCCGAGGAGAGCTCCCGTTCCAGCCCCGCCAGCTCCGCTTCCCGGCCCACCATCGGGTGCAGGGCAGTCGGAGGAGCGGGCGGCTGCTCCCAGCCCGCACCGGTCACCCGTCCCCGCTGGACGGCCGCCTCGAGCGAGGCCCGGGCCCGCGGGCCCAGCCGCAGCGCGTCGCCCATCAGGCGCAGCGTGTCGGGACGGGGCCGTCTCGCCTTGCCCTGCTCCAGATCACGGATGGCGCGGACGCTGATGGTGGACAGATCGGCCAGCTCCCGCTGGGTGAGCCCGATCCGCAGCCGGTGGGCCCGGATCAGGACTCCCAGTCGGGTGTCCTCCTGTGCGAGGGGGACTGCGGCGGCGACGGCCGTGCTGTGCATGTGCGCTCCCGGCGGTGGTGGTGGGGAACGACAGGGCCTGGGATGAAACGGCCCGGTTCCTGACTCCCATCGTCGGCAGCGCGCTATCGCCCCGGCATCCCCGGACGAACCGCCTCCGGTGGGCCGTCCTATCACCGCGCGGACCCGCCGGCACCGCACCCGCCGTCGCCGTGGGCGGGCGGGCCCGCACCTATCACCGCCCGGGGGCGCCCGTGATAGCGCGGGGATAGGGCCGGGAACGGTGCGGGGATTCCCGCTCTTCCTAACGTGTGTCCCAGAACGAAGGAAGCGCCCCGGAAGAACCGGAGCGCACCGACGAAGGGACTCAGAAATGACGCTCGCCACCGCCTTCCGCACCGCCCTCGTGACCGCCGTCATCGCCGGCGCGGCCGTGTTCGGTGCCCAGGTCGCCCAGGCCGACGGCCCGGTCGCCCCCGCCACCACGGCCGGCAACCCGGCCCCGCAGGCCACCCCGTCGCCGAGCACCACCACGGACACCAACCCGTGGGACTGACGTCCCCCGCACGGCCGCGGCGTCAGACCCGCCGTCTTATCCCGCCGTCAGACCTCGCCGTCAGACCCCGTCGTCAGACCTCGCCGTCGGATCCCGCCGTCAGATCCAGCCCTCAGACTCCGGCAGCCGCCCCGCTCGCCGGTGCGTGAGGAACCCCCGAGCCCAGAGCCGTTCTCACGGCCGGGGCCGCATGAGCACCACCGATGACCTGGCCCGCCGCCTGGACCACGACCGGCCGGGCCGGCAGCGCGGCCGAACCCAGCAGCCGCATCGCCTCGGCGAGTTCGGAGTCCATCCGCCGATCGCGGAAGACCCGTACCGAACTTTCCAGGAGCTCCCGCGACCGCGAGCGCTCACCGGCGCCCCCGCTCGCCATCAGCAGTCTCGCCAGATCCAGTCGCACCAGCGCCGCCCCGCCCTGGTCCATGATCTGCTCGCGGACCGACAGGGCCTGAGCGTAGAAGCCGCGGGCGGCCTCACCCCGGCCGAGCTCGGCGTGCGCATGGCCCAGGTCCCGCAGCAGGTGCCCCTCGCCGATCACGTCCCCGGTGTCCCGGCACAGCTCCAGCACTTCGGTGAACGTCCGCACCGCGCGCTCGTGTTCACCGCGGGCCTGCGACAGCTGCCCCGCCCTGCGCAGCGTTCTGGCCTGCCCGCCCGTGTACCCCACCGAACGGTAGATGCCGAGCGCCTCGTCCAGCCGGTCCTGCGCGGCCGAGAGCCGGCCGCGCACCATCCAGATCTGCGCGCTCTGCGTCAGGACGATGGCCCGGCCCACCACGTCACCGACTTGGTCGAAATCCCGCAGCGCCCGGTCGTACAGGGTCAGCGCGTGCTCCTCGTTGCCCTGCATCCGCTCCAGCAGGGCCAGGTCCCGGTGGCACAGCGCCAGCCCGTGGGAGTCGTCCAGCTCCTGGAACAGCCCGAGCGCGGAGGTCAGCGCCGCCCGGGACTCCTCCTTCTGGCTGCGGCCGAGGTACAGCACGCCCAGCGATCCGAGCAGGGCCGCGGTGCCGCGCTTGTTGCCCGCCGCCCGGACGGCCTCCAGTGCCAGTTGGTGCGTGCGCTCCCAGTCGTCGAAGTAGCCCCGGCCCTCGAACAGCGTCGTCAGCGTCGTCGCCAGGTCCCAGCACAGCTCGTCCATCTGCGCCGCCGCGGCGTGCTCGACGGCCTGGACGAGGTTCGCGTGCTCGCTGTCGAGCCACTCCAGCGGATCCACGAGCAGTTCTTCCACGCACCGGGCGGGCGGCTCCCAGCGCGGTGCGCTCCCGTGGAGCACGGTGAAGTCCCCACCGTAGATGCGCCGGTGGGCCTGCTCGGCCAGCGACAGCCAGCCGCCCAGCATCCGCCCGAGCGCTGACGTCTGCGTGGCCGGCTCGTCGTGCGCGGCGAGCTGCTCCCGCGCGAACACCCGGATGATCTCGTGGAAGCGGTAGCGGAAGCCGCCGGTGGACTCGACCCCGACGACGTCCAGCATCTGTACGTCGACGAGCGGTTCGAGGAGATCGGAGGGGAAGGGGCGGTCGTCGTCCAGCAGTGCCCCGGCCAGCCAGCCCGGAAGGGTCGGCCCCTTCGCGAGGCTCAGCAGGCGCAGCAGTCGGCGGTCCGCCGCGGCCAGCCCGTCGTGCGTGAGCGAGAGACTGGCCCGCATGGTCATCTCGCCGTGCGTCAACTCGTCCAGTCGGTGACGCTCGTTGGCGAGCCGGTGCACCATCGAGGCGAGTGTCCAGTGCGGCCGGGCCGCCAGCCGGGCGGCGACGATCCGCAGCGCCAGCGGCAGTCCGCCGACCGTGCGGATCAGTGCCTCGGCGGCGACCTCTTCGCTCCTGACCCGGTCCTCGCCGATCACCCGTACCAGCAGCTCCAGCGCGTGCTCGGTGCTCATCACGTCGAGCTCCACGCGGTGCGCGCCCGGCAGCCCGGTCAGCCGGACCCGGCTGGTGACGAGCACGGCGCAGCTGCAACTCCCGGGCAGCAAGGGGCGGATCTGGCTCTCCGACGCCGCGTCGTCGAGCACCACCAGTACCCGCCGTGAGGCCATCATGGTGCGGTACATCTCGGCGCGCTCGTCCTGCGACTCGGGGATCACCGGCCCCGGGATGCCCAGTGCGCGCAGGAACCGGCCGAGTACCTCGGAGGAGGTCGCGGGAGTGCCGGTGCCGCGCAGGTCGCAGTACAACTGGCCGTCGGGGAAGGCGTCTTCGCTCAGCCGGTGCGCGATGTGCGTCGCCAGCGTGGACTTGCCGGTGCCCGGCTTGCCGACGACCACGGCGAGCCCGACCGCCCGGCCGCCCTCTCCGAGCAGCGTCCGCTCGATCCGGCCGATCTGTGTCTCGTCCCCGACGAAATCGGAGGTGTCGGCGGGGAGTTGGCGTGGAATCTCCTCCCGGTACGAGCTGGCTCCGGGTCCGGGTCCGGGTCCGGGTGAGGGCGGGGACGTGGGCGGCAGCGCGGTGTCCCGCTCGGATCCGGGCGCGTCACCGGGCGAGGGGGCAGCCGAGGAGGGAGCCGTGCCCGCGGCGGAGGCCGGAGCGGCGCCCGTAGCCGTGGCCGTAGCCGTACGCGTACCCGTACTCGGTTCCGCACCCTCGGCGCCGTAGCCGCCGGCCCCGGGCCGGGACGGCGGGGCGACCTCGCCCGCAAGGATGGCTGATTCCAGCGCCCGCAGCTCGGATCCCGGCTCCAGGCCGAGCTCCTCCACCAGCAGCTCGCGCCCGACCCGGTAGCTCTCCAGGGCTTCCGCCTGCCGCCCCGAGCGGTACAGCGCGAGCATCAGCTGTCCGCGCAGCCGCTCCCGCAGCGGGTGGACCCGTACGAGCAGCTGGATCTCGCCCACGAGCTGGTGGTGGCGGCCCAGATCCAGTTCCAGCCCGATCCGGGTCTCGGCCACCGTCAGGCGTTCCTCGTCCAGCTGCAGGGCTTTGCTCCGAAGTGTCTCGCTCGACACCCCGCTGAGGCAGTCGCCCTGCCACAACTCGCCTGCCGTGCGCAGAAGTTCCGCCGCGCTGCCCAGCTCGCCCTGCTTGGCCAGCGCGCGCGCTTCGGTGACGGTGCGGGCGAACAGCGCGGAGTCGACGAGGTCGCCCTCCGTCTTGAGCACGTACCCCGGCGGCCGGGTGGTGATCGCGGCCGGGATCACCGCCGTGCTGAACAGCTTGCGCAGCCGCGACACGCAGATCTGCACCTGGGTGCGGGCGGTGTCCGGGGGTTCGTCGTCCCAGATCAGATCGACGAGGTAGTCGGTGCTCACCACCCGGTTCGCCTCGAGCAGCAGCGCGGCCAGGATGATCTCCTGCCGGCCGGGTGGAACGCGTACCGGACCACCGAGACCGGCAACCTGTAACGGCCCGAGAAGCCGGAAAACCACCGAGTCGGGGGTTGGCGGAACCCCGCCGGGTGAAACGGTCATGAGACTCCCAGCTGGGGCATGCCTGATCCCGCTCGCACCGCATGCACGACGCGGTCGAGCCGGGAGGGAAGACGGGTGGAGCGGAGGTCAGTCTTCCCGAACACGTCTCCGGTTGTCCATGGTGTGGAGATTTCGTGGCGGTGAACGGGACCGTGCAGTTCAGGCCATCGCGGCGCGGGGGAGGCGCCGCACGGACCGGCGCCGGTGATAGGGAGGGGATAGCCCCGAGTTGCGGGCCCGGAGGACGGTGTACCTGTCGCTCCCGGAGGGGCGGCGGCCGTACGAAAGGACCCCCATGACCAGCCGGCACCCGAGGCGGATCCCGCCCAGCCCCGTCATCACCGACTCCGGGGTCGATCACGTCCGTCTCGCGTACCACTACCTCGACAGCGGGGACGTCGACGGCTACGGGTCCCTCCTGCACGCGGGCAGCCTCGGACCCGACCTGGAAGCCCCCCGGAGCGACGGGGTCCGGCACCACATCACCCGGATCGTCGCCGAGGGGGACTGCGTGGTCGCGATGGGCCGTCTCGCCCCGCAGCAGCGGGAGTTCGTCGACGTGTTCACCCTCTCCGACGAGGGAATGCTCCGCGCCTGCCGACGCTACTACTCCACCCTGCCGCGCTGACGCTCGGAGGCCGGCTCGTCGAACGTTTCCGGGCACGGCCTCCTGGTCGGCGTCCTCGTCGAACACCCGCCCGCACCCGTCGGCACCCCTGTGGCGCCGGTGCCTACCGCCGGCGCAGGCTCGCCATCCTCTCCTCGAAGGGCGTGACGTCCTCGAACTCGTCGGCCGTTACGCGCTCGCGTTCGCGCCCGCGGCTCCCGGAGAGCTGGTCGGCGAGTTCCCCGGCGGCACGCTCGATCCGGGGCACGAGGCCGTCGGTGTTGCCCCAGTCCTCGGAGGCTGCGTAGACGGCGGTCGGGACGACGAACGCGCGCAGGTAGGAGAACAGGGGGCGCAGCGCGTGTTCCAGGGCGAGGGAGTGGCGGGCGGTGCCGCCGGTGGCCGCGATGACGACGGGCGTCCCGGTGAGGGCGTCCTTGTCGAGGATGTCGAAGAACGACTTGAACAGCCCGCTGTAGGACGCGGTGAAGACCGGGGTCACGGCTATCAGGCCGTCGGCCCGGGCGACCGCGTCCAGGGCGTCCCGTAGCCGTCCGACGGGGAAGCCGGTGGTCATGGCCGTGGCGATGTCGACGGCGAGGTCGCGCAGTTCGACCGTCTCGACCTCCGCCGTCACGCCCCGGTCGGCAAGGAGTCTCTTCGCCGAGTCGGTCAGGCGGTCGGTCAGCAGACGGGTCGAAGAGGGCCGGCTCAAGCCGGCGGTGATCGCGACCAGTCGCAGCGTGCTCATGGCGGCGGATCCGCCTTCCTGGGGTGAGGGGTTCGTGGTCACGGTGCGACAGCGGTCTCGGCGTCGCGCGCCGCGACGAGGGAGGCGTGCGTGGGCGCGTCCGGCACGTTCGCGGGCCGACCGATGGCGAACTCCTTGCGCAGGACCGGTACGACCTGCTCGCCGAGGAGGTCGATCTGCTCCAGCACGGTCTTCAGCGGCAGACCCGCGTGGTCCACGAGGAAGAGCTGGCGCTGGTAGTCACCCGCATAGTCGCGGAAGGACAGTGTCCGCTCGATGACCTGTTGGGGAGAGCCGACGGTGAGCGGCGTCTCGCGGGAGAAGTCCTCGAGCGACGGGCCGTTGCCGTAGACCGGGGCCCGGTCGAAGTACGGGCGGAACTCCCGTACGGCGTCCTGGCTGTTGGCGCGCATGAACACGTGACCGCCCAGGCCTACGATCGCCTGCTCCTCGGTGCCGTGGCCGTAGTGGGCGTAGCGGCGGCGGTAGAGCCGGACCATCCTCTCGGTGTGCTCCTTGGGCCAGAAGATGTTGTTGTGGAAGAACCCGTCCCCGTAGAACGCGGCCTGTTCGGCGATCTCCGGGGAGCGGATCGAGCCGTGCCAGACGAAGGGCGGTACGCCGTCCAGCGGGCGCGGGGTCGAGGTGAACGACTGGAGCGGCGTACGGAACTTGCCTTCCCAGTCGACCGAGTCCCGGCGCCACAGCTGGTGCAGCAGCTCGTAGTTCTCCAGCGCCAGGTCGATGCCGTCGCGGATGTCCTTGCCGAACCACGGGTAGACCGGCCCGGTGTTGCCGCGCCCCATCATCAGGTCCACGCGGCCGTCGGCCAGGTGCTGGAGCATCGCGTAGTCCTCGGCGATCTTCACCGGGTCATTGGTGGTGATCAAGGTCGTGGACGTCGACAGGAGGAGCTTCTCGGTGCGGGCGGCGATCCACCCGAGCATCGTGGTCGGGGAGGAGGGGACGAACGGCGGATTGTGGTGCTCACCGGTGGCGAAAACGTCGAGGCCCGCCTGCTCCGCGTGGAGGGCGATGGTGACCATGGCCTTGATGCGGTCGCGCTCGGTGCCCGTTTTCCCGGTCGTGGGGTCCTCGGTCAGGTCGCCCACGGTGAAGATCCCGAACTGCATCCCGCTCATTCTTCCCACTCCCAGACTGGTTGACTGTTGAACTATGCACACCAACCGAGGACCCCACGGCTAAATTCCCGTGATCGGGAGGAGATGGGCTCGCCCTGGAGGAGCGCCGCCCGCGGGCCTCGCCTACCGGGCCTTGCGGGCGTGCAGGACGTACGCCTCCAGGGGGAGCGGTGTGTGGTCGAGCAGCTCCAGTCCGGCGTCGGCGAGCAGGCGGGCGTAGTGCTCGGCGCGGCGTTCGCGACCACCCACGTTGCACATCATGTGGAGGTCCCAGGCGGTGGCCAGCGAGGGGGCGCCGTCGGCGGGCAGCAGCCGTTCGATGATCAGCAGGTCGGCGTGCGCGGGCATCGCACGGGCGCAGTGGCGCAGGATCTCCCGGCACCGGTCGTCGTCCCAGTCGTGCAGGATGCGGGAGAGGACGTACACGTCGCCGCCGTGCGGTACGTCCGCGAAGTCGCCGCTGCGGTAGTCGCAGCGATCACCGCAGCCCGCGGCGTCGAGCGAGCGGCGGGCGGCCTCGACGGCGTGCGGTCGCTCCAGGAGCGTGCCCCGCAGCCCCGGGTGCGCGGTCAGGATGCGCCCGAGGAGTTCGCCGTTGCCGCCGGCGACGTCGACGACGGTCCGCGGGGCGGATGCCTGGGCCGCGGTGGTGATCACGGGGTGGGCGGGGAGCGGTTGGAACATGCGCGAACTGGCGGCCATGGAACGGTCGAAGAGGTCGGCGAGTTCGGGGTCGCGTGCGAAGTGGTCGAAGTGGTTCTCACCGAAGAGGTGGTCGAAGGCCGGCTGCCCGGTCCGTACGGTGTGGTCGAGGGCGGCGAAGGACCGGTAGAAGGGGCCCGCGTACATCAGGGCCAGCGGGCGCATCGTGTCCGGGGAGTCCGCGCGGAGCAGGGCTCCGAGCCGGGTGAGGCGGAAGCTTTCCTCTTTACCGGTGTCCCCGGTGTCGCCGGTCTGCTGGGTGCCCTCGGCGTCCGTGGTGTCCTCAGGGTTCTCGGCCACGACGCCGAGCATCGTGAGGTAGCGCAGCAGCGTGGCCAGGTTCTCGGGCCGGGTGGCGGTACGCCGGGCGAGCTCCCGGGTGCCGGTGGCCGTGTACGGGTCCATGGCGTCGGGCAGGCCCAGGCGCGCGAACGCGGCGAGGGCCTGGGTGGTCCATGCACCGGTGAGGAGGCGCAGGAGCGTCTCGGCGGGCCGGTCCGCGTCCGGGCGCTCCTGCGGGTCCGGGCGGAGGTGGTCGGCGAGGGCGTCCCGGTGG
>NZ_JBHWMB010000078.1:0-27037 GCF_042730015.1 Streptomyces sp. NPDC059957
GCTGCGCCCGGACCCCCTGGGGCTCCGCCCCAGACCCCGCTCCTCAAACGCCGGAGGGGCTGGATGTACCCGGCCTCGCCGGCGTTTGAGCGGGGGTCCGGGCGCAGCCCGGGGAACGGGCGAAGGGCGGGTAGGGGACCTCGCCCCGCAGGGCCGACCCAGCCACACCCACCCACCGGCCCCGCCCCAGGACGACAGTGGCAGGCACACCGACCAGCCACCGCCGGACGGAGTCCGGCGCAGCGCGGCGAAGCCGGGGAGGCCCGCCAGGGCCGCACCGCGCGAGCAGCACGTCAAGAAGGTGCCCGGCGCAGCGCGTCAAGAAGGAGTCCCGCGTCAAGAAGAAGTAGCGGTGTGGCTCTCCACGCGCTTCTTCAGGCCCGCCAGCGCCCGGTCGATGATGACCTTCTCCGCCTTGCGCTTGATCATGCCGAGCATCGGGATCTTGACGTCCACCGTCAGCGAGTACGTCACCTCGGTGCGCGCACCGCCCGCGACGGGCGCCAGCTGGTAGGACCCGTCGAGCTGCCTCAGCATCTGGGACTTGTCCAGCGTCCAGCTGACCGTGTTCTCGGCGGGCCAGGTGTACGCCAGCGTGTGGTCGTCCTTGATCGCGCCCGCGTCGAGCAGCAGGCGGACGAGGGAGGCCCGGCCGGCGTCGTCCTTGGCCAGTACCTCGGCCTCCTTCACCTCGCCGGTCCACTCCGGGTAGCGGGCGAAGTCGGCGATCACGGCCATGACGTCGGCCGGGGCCGCCTCGATCGTGATGCTCGAGCTGGTGTGTTCCGCCATCGCGGTCGCTCCTCCGGGGGGAGTTCGAGGAAGTGTGCGGACGACACTGGGCCGCCGCGTGAAGGCTATCGCGCGTCAAGAGCTCACCACTCCAGGGCCCACGGCCTTCCCGTGGCGGCGAAGTGCCCGACGTTCACGCACTCGGTGGCGCCGATCCGCATCCGCCGGGCGAGCGGCTGGTGGACGTGGCCGAAGAGCGCGTACCGGGGCTTCATCCGGCGGATCGCGGCGAGCAGGGCCCCGCTCCCCCGCTCGAAGCGCCGCGCCACCGTGTCGTAGCAGAGCTCCGGCACCTCCGGCGGGATGTGCGAGCACAGCACGTCGACCTCGCCCAGCGCCTCGACCTTGGCGGCGTACTCCTCTTCGGGCACCTCGTAGGGCGTGCGCATCGGCGAGGGCAGTCCGCCGCCGACGAAGCCGAAGACCCGGCCGCCGATCTCGGCCCGCTGCCCGTCGAGCACGGTGAGGCCGGGGCCGGCGTACTCGGGCCAGAGCCCGGGGATGTCCACGTTCCCGTACGTGGCGTACGTGGGCCGGGGGAATGCGGCGAACATCTCGGCGTACTGGCGCCTGACCGCACCTTCGACGAGCCGCTCCCGGTCCAGCCCGACCCACAGTCCGCGGGCGAACTCCCGGGCCTCCTCGAAACGGCGGGCCGTGCGCAGTTCGACGATGTGGTCGGCGTTCTCGACGCCGAAGAGGTCGGGGAAAATGCCGCGCGAGTGGTCGGCGTAGTCGAGGAAGAGGACGAGGTCGCCGAGGCAGATCAGCGCGTCGGCGCCTTCGCCGGCCCGCGCCAGGGCCTCGGTATTGCCGTGGACGTCGCTGACGACGTGGACCCGTGTCCGGTTCTGCGCACCACCCATAGAGCCACCCATGCGGCCACCCTAGGGGCGCTTGGCCACCGCGGGTAGGGAATCGGACCAGGCGGGCGGACCTGCGGTTACTTCCGAGTCGCAAACCGGGTCGACTATCGTCGGTAGGACACGGCCGCGGCATGTGACGCAGGGAACATCTGGCCGGTTCCCTCTATCCGGAACCCACTACCGGTGGGTAACGTCCGGTCGGTCCACATGGTGGCGATGGCGCCCAGAGGAGCAGCAGTCTTGCGCGAGTTCAGCCTTCCGGCCCTGTACGAGGTCCCGTCGGACGGGAACCTGACGGATCTCATCCGCCGCAATGCCGCTCAGCATCCAGACACCGCCGTCATGGCCCGCAAGGTCGACGGCGCGTGGCAGGACGTCTCCGCGACGCAGTTCCTCGCCGAGGTCCGCACCGCGGCGAAGGGCCTGATCGCGGCCGGCATCCGGCCCGGCGACCGGGTCGCCCTGATCTCCCGCACCCGCTACGAGTGGGTGCTGATCGACTTCGCGATCTGGAGCGCGGGCGCCGTCACGGTCCCCGTGTACGAGACCAGCTCCCCCGAGCAGATCCAGTGGATCCTCGGCGACTCCGGCGCCGTCGCCGTCGTCGTGGAGTCCCCCGGGCACGCCGCGGCCGTGGCCGCCCTGCGCGACCGGCTGCCGGAGCTGCGCGAGGTCTGGGAGATCGAGCAGGGCGCCCTGGAGACGCTGAAGGCGACCGGGGCCGAGGTCTCCGACGCCGAGGTCGACGAGCGCAGCGCGCTCGCGGGCGCCGACGACCCGGCCACCATCGTCTACACCTCCGGCACCACCGGCCGCCCCAAGGGCTGCGTGCTGACCCACCGCAGCTTCTTCGCCGAGTGCGGGAACATCGTGGCCCGGCTCCGTCCGCTGTTCCGGACCGGCGAGTGCTCCGTGCTGCTCTTCCTGCCGGCCGCGCACGTGTTCGGCCGCCTGGTGGAGGTGGCGGCCGTGCTGGCGCCGATCCGGCTGGGCTGCGTACCGGACATCAAGAACCTCACCGACGAGCTGCAGTCCTTCCGGCCCACGCTGATCCTCGGTGTGCCGCGCGTCTTCGAGAAGGTCTACAACTCGGCCCGCGCCAAGGCCCAGGCCGACGGCAAGGGCAAGATCTTCGACGCGGCGGCCGAGACGGCGATCGCGTACAGCCGCGCGCTGGACCTGCCGGGCGGGCCGTCCCTGAAGCTCAAGCTGAAGCACAAGGTCTTCTCCAAGCTGGTCTACAGCAAGCTGCACACGGTCCTCGGCGGGCGCGGCGAGTACGCGATCTCCGGCGGGGCCCCGCTGGGCGAGCGGCTCGGCCACTTCTTCCGCGGCATCGGCTTCACGGTGCTGGAGGGCTACGGCCTGACCGAGTCCTGCGCCGCCACGGCCTTCAACCCGTGGGACAAGACGAAGATCGGTACGGTCGGCCAGCCGCTCCCGGGCTCCGTGGTGCGCATCGCCGACGACGGCGAGGTGCTGCTGCACGGCGAGCACATCTTCAAGGAGTACTGGAACAACCCGACGGCCACCGCCGACGCGCTGACCGACGGCTGGTTCCACACCGGCGACGTCGGCACGCTCGACGAGGACGGCTACCTGGCGATCACCGGGCGCAAGAAGGAGCTCATCGTCACGGCGGGCGGCAAGAACGTGGCGCCCGCGGTGATCGAGGACCGGATCCGGGCGCACGCGCTGGTCGCGGAGTGCATGGTGGTCGGCGACGCCCGGCCGTTCGTGGCCGCGCTGGTCACCATCGACGAGGAGTTCCTGGGCCGGTGGGCCGCGGAGCACGGCAAGCCGGCCGGTGTGACGGCGGCGGAGCTGCGCGAGGACGCGGATCTCGTCGCCGCCGTCCAGAAGGCCGTGGACGACGGCAACGCGGCGGTTTCCAAGGCGGAATCGGTGCGGAAATTCCGCATTCTGCCCTCCCAGTTCACGGAGGAGTCCGGGCACATCACGCCTTCGCTGAAGCTGAAGCGGAATGTGGTGGCGAAGGACTTCGCGGACGAGATCGAAGCCCTCTACCGGGGCTAGTGCGTGCCTTCCAGGGCTAGCGCGGGTCCTCGGCGAGGACTCGCGCCATGTTCCGCTCCGCCAAGGCGGTGACGGTCACGAAGGGGTTCACGCCGAGCGATCCGGGGATCAGCGAGCTGTCGGTGACGTAGAGGCCCTGGTAGCCCTTCACGCGGCCGAAGTCGTCGGTCGCGTCCCCGAGGACGCAGCCGCCCAGCGGGTGGTAGGTGAAGTTGTCGGCGAAGTTCTTGTTGTCGCCGAACAGGTCGTAGCGGTAGATGGTGAAGTTGGCCCGGTTGATCCGGTCGAAGAGCCGCTTCGCGGACTGGACGGACGGGGCGTTCTGCGCCCGGGTCCACTGGAGCTTCGCCGAGTCGCTGGCCGGGTCGTAGGTGAAGTGCCCGCGCTCCGGGTTCTTGGTGATGGCCAGGTACATCGAGATCCAGTGCTCGAATCCCATCGGGAGCGGGGCGATCTCGGCGAAGACCGGGTTCGAGGCGTTGTCCCAGTCGTCGATGCCCAGGGCGGGCATGGTGGCCTGGTTGGCGCCGACCGTGTCCCACAGGTGGTTGGCGCGGGCGGTCATGACGTTGCCGTTGGGGCCCCAGCCGAGACCCACCTTGTCGTTCAGGGCGGGCAGGGTGCCGGTCTCGCGGGCGCGCAGCAGGATCTCGGTGGTGCCGAGGCTGCCGGCGCCGAGGAAGAGCTGTCTGCAGCCCAGTTCGCGGACCTGGGTGACGCGGCCGGTGAGGTCGCTGGTCTGCACGGTCAGGACGTAGCCGCCGGCCGGGTCCTGCCGTACCCCGACCACGCGCTGCATGGTCTCGATGGTGACGTTCCCCGTCCCCAGGGCGGCGGCGAGGTAGGTCTTGTCCACGCTCTTCTTGCCGTGGTTGTTCCCGTAGATGACCTCCCCCGCGAGGGCCGACCTGGTCGCGGTCCCGGCGGCCTCGCGCTTCATGTACTCGAAGTCGTAGACGTTGGGGACGAAGGTGGTCTTCAGGCCGGTCTTCTGGGCGTGCTTGCGGGAGATCCGGGCGAAGCGGTACCACTCCGTGGACTCGAACCAGGCCGGGTCGATGTCGTTGACCCCGAGCATGGCGCGGGCCCGGGGGTAGTAGGTGCCGTACATCTCGTCGGCGTCCACCCGGGGCATGACCTCGGTGAAGTACGAGCGCTTCGGCGTGGGCGCCATGCCGCCGTTGACCAGGGAGCCACCGCCGACGCCGCGGCCCACGTACACCGACATGTCGCCGTAGTTCACGCGGTCCAGGACGCCGGGGTACGGGCTGATGTTGCGGTTGACCACGTCCAGCCAGAGGAACTGGGCGAGCGGGGCCTCTGTGCGGTTGCGGAACCACATCGAGCGCTGGTCGGGGGCGGAGGTGGCGGGGAAGACCTTCCCGTCGGCGCCCGGGGTGTCCCAGAGCCGGCCCATCTCCAGGACGACGGTCCGCACGCCGGCCTGCCCGAGGCGGAGCGCGGCGACGGCGGATCCGTAGCCGGAGCCGACGACGATGGCCGGGGCGTACGTGGCGGCCGCGGGCTCGGCGGCGGCCGCGGACTGCAGGCCGATCCGGGTGAAGCCGAGGGCCGCCGCGGTCTGCAGGGCGCCGAGACCGAGAACATGACGGCGTGTCAGGTTTGGTGTCATGGCCGCATCATGAGCGGATTCCGCTCAACCGGCCATAACCCGCACTGACACGCTTCTGAGTAACAGTCAGACATGGCTCGACCGTAGGCGGGGCCCGCCGCGGCCCGTGCGGTTTGATCGACTCTGCCCGCGATCGGGCCCTCAGGAGCGATAATCCCCGCTCCGTACGGAAAGGGGATCCCCGTCGCGTTCGACGTGCACCCGCTACAGGAGCTCGCGCAGCCGCTCCGCCAGCAGGTCCCAGCGCCACTTCTCCTCGACCCAGGCACGGCCGCGCTCGCCCATGCGCGCGCGCAGGGCCGGGTCCCGGAGCAGGGTGACGACGCGGTCCGCGGTCTCGGCCGGGGCTCCGCCGGGGACCACCCAGCCCGTCTCCCCGTCCAGTACGGCGTCCGGGGCGCCGCCGGAGTCGCCGGCGATCACCGGCAGGCCGGTGGCGGAGGCCTCCAGGTAGACGATGCCGAGACCCTCCACGTCGAGCCCGCCGCGCCGGGTCCGGCAGGGCATCGCGAAGACGTCCCCTGCCCCGTAGTGGGCGGGCAGTTCGGACCACGGGACCGCGCCCGTGAAGACGACGGACTCCGCGACCCCGGTGGAGGCGGCCAGGGCCCGCAGGTCGGCCTCGTAGGGGCCGCCGCCCACGATCAGCAGGACGGCGTCCGGCAGCGCCCCCAGGATCCGCGGCATCGCCTCGATCAGCGTGTCCTGGCCCTTGCGGGGGACGAGCCGCGAGACGCAGACGACCACCGGCCGGTCCGACAGGCCCAGCCTCGCCCGGACCTCCGCGCCGCCCGACCCCGGGTGGAAGGTCTTCTCGTCCACCCCCGGCGGAAGCTGCGTCATCCGCGCCGCCGCCCGGTCCGTCAGGGCCGGGGCGATCCGCGAACGGGTGTACTCCCCCAGGTAGGTCAGGGTGTCCGTGCCCTCGCCGATGCGCCGCAGCAGTTGGCGCGCGACCGGGAGCTGCGCCCAGCCCGCCTCGTGCCCGTGCGTGGTCGCCACGATCCGGCGGGCGCCCGCCCGGCGCAGGGCGGGGCCCATCAGGCCCAGCGGGGCCGCCGCGCCGAACCACACCGACGAGCAGCCGTGTTCGCGCAGCAGGCCCACGGCCCGGCGGGTGACCCGGGGGGTCGGCAGCAGCATCGTCGTGCGGTCGCGGACCACCTGGAAGGGCTGCTCCGCGTCGAAGGCGGCGGTGGCGGCGCGGGCCTCGGCGGAGTGCTTCCAGGTGGAGGCGTAGACCACGACCCGGTCGGGGTCCAGGCGGAGCGCCATGTTGTGCAGGAAGGCCTGGATGCCCCCCGGTCGCGGCGGGAAGTCGTTGGTCACGATCAGCGTCTTGTCCATCGCCTGCCGACCCTACCGGAGGCCCTCGGCGGGGCCCTGCGGGCCGGTGCCCCCGGCGGGGTGGCGCGGGGCTCTGCCCCGCGGGCGCGGAGCTGTGGGGCTCGGCCCTACGGGGCGGTGCGCGGGCGGCGGCGCCTGGGGGTCGGGGCCCCGGAACCGGGTCTGCGCCGGGGCCCCTGGGGCTCCGCCCCAGACCCCGCGCCTCAAACGCCGGCGGGGCTGGATTCGGCCGGCGGCGGCCCGGATGTGCCCGCCGACAGCAGGACGTGCACGACGCCACCCCAGGCGTGTCCGGCGCCGGCAGGACGTGCGCGACGTCAGCCCGGACGTGTCCCGGTCCGGCGGGCAGAAACAGCCACTCCGGCGTTTGAGGAGCGGGGGTCCGGGGGCTGGTCCCGGAAGCGGGCCCGCACGTGGTCCCCGGCGGGGAGCCGCGTCAAAGCCCCTCCGGCGTTTGAGGAGCGGGGGCAGCCGGGCTAGCGGAACTCTCGGGTCAGGTCCTGCTGCCAGGCGCGGGTCAGGGCCGCGGGGTCCGTGTGCAGGGTGTCCGCCAGCGCCGTCGGGAGGGACTCCCGGCCCGACTTCTCGTACAGGGACACCAGCGCCGCCTCCCCCCACCGCCGGGCGACGAGCCGGCAGGCCAGCCAGGAGCCCTCGTAGGCCCGCGCCAGTGCGTCCGCGTCCCCGCCGAAGGCGAAGGCCCCCGCCGCGGGGAGCTCCCCCGGCAGGTCGCCCCGCCGCACCGCCCGGGCGAGGGCCGGCGCGGCCTCGGCCGGGGTGCGGCCGCTGTCGCGGTACGCGGCCCAGTCCGCGAAGCCCTCGGAGAGCCAGAGCGGGGTCTTGGCGGTCGTCACCGCCCGGGTGGCCACGTGGGTGGTCTCGTGGGTCAGGATCACCTGGCGGCCCTCGGCCGTGAGCTGCCCGTACCCCTCCGGGTTGACCACGATCCGGTCGGCGGGTGCGGGGCCCGCCCCGGTCCGCCCGGTGGTGACGGCGCCCAGGCCCCGGTACTCGTCCGCGGGCCGCCCCAGCAGCGCCGCCATCGCGTCCAGCGAGCCGGGAACCAGCACCACCACGCGGCCCGCCCAGCGCCGCGGCCAGGCCGCGCTCGCCGCGGGCACCGCCTTGTCGGCCTCGGCGGCGATGTCGGAGAGGGCACCGGAGCTCTGGCCGGCTCCGCCGAGCACCAGGGCGTGCGCCCCGCGCTCCACGGACACCGGGCCCTGGTCCCACAGCTGCGGCAGGGCTCCCGGGGCGGGGCGGTCGGCGGTCACCGCCCAGGAGCCGCCTTCGCGGGTGAGCTCCACCTCGCGGGCGGAGCCGGCCGGGGCGGCGTCGTAGCCGGTGAGCCGGTAGCGCAGCTCGGCGCGCGCGAAGGCCCGTACGCCTTCCACCCGGACCGCGGAGACCTCGTACGACCATCCCTCCAGCGGGATCGCCGCGAGGGCCGCGGGCGGGACCGCCGACCAGTCGGCGACGGCCCGCCGGACGTCCCGTTCGCCGGGGTCCGCCGAAGCCGAGGGCGCCCCGGAACCGGCGCCGGAGCCGGGGCCGGAGGGAGAACCCGCGCCGCATCCGGCGAGCGGCACCCAGAGCAGCGGCAGGCAGAGCAGCACCAGCGGCAGTGCGCGTGGGCGCCGGCGCCCACGTCGGCGAGGGGTACGGCCCAGGACCGGGAACATCACCCGATCGTACGCAGCACACCCCCGGGCCGGGCGTCTTGCCGAGCGGGCCGGATCAAGGAGCAGGGTCCGGTGCCAGTGCGTCGCACGGCGGAGGAGGAAGCCGACGGGGAGCGTCGGCGACCCGACGGCAACGCGGCCGGGCGCGGTGCCGGACGCCGCGAGCCCGGCCTGATCGGCAAGACACCCCCTAGGGGCGGGTCACCGAGGACACCGGCATCATCCCGACCGGGTCGTACCGCACGCGCGCTCCCGGGTACGGGGCGTGCACCACCTGGCCGTTGCCGACGTACATGCCGACGTGGCTGGCGTCCGAGCGGTAGGTCACCAGGTCCCCCGGGCGCGCCTCCGACAGCGACACCCGCCGCCCGGCGTGCCGCTGCGCCTGCGAGGTGCGGGGCAGGGCCACGCCCGCCTGCCGGTACGACCACACCATCAGTCCGGAGCAGTCGAAGCCGGAGGGGCCGGTGGAACCCCATACGTAGGGCCGGCCGACCGCGGACCGGGCCGCCATCACGGCGGTCATGGCGCGGCCGGAG
Source organism: Streptomyces sp. NPDC059957 (assembly GCF_042730015.1). Taxonomy (NCBI): domain Bacteria; kingdom Bacillati; phylum Actinomycetota; class Actinomycetes; order Kitasatosporales; family Streptomycetaceae; genus Streptomyces; species Streptomyces sp. NPDC059957. The sequence continues at coordinate 8,897 of NZ_JBHWMB010000078.1, forward strand.
GAGGGCCCGGAGGCCGCGGGGTCGGGGAGCTCGGGCAGGGCGTCGGGGCGGCCGCCGGAGCGCGAGGCCCGGTCGAAGTCGGCACGCTCCTGCGTGGGCATCGCGTTGAGCAGCCGGCGGGCGGCGGCGAGCTTGGCGGTGACGGCGCGCTTCTCCTTCGCCACGTCGGCGCGCAGGGCGTCGAGTTCGGAGAGCTTGCGGGAGGCCTCCTGGCGTTCCTGGCCGAGCCGGCGCTGCTCGGAGCGCAGTTCGTCGAGCTGGCGGGCCTGGCGGCCGGACAGCCGGTCGAGGGCGGCGGCCTTGGCGAGGTAGTCGTCCGGGTTCTCGGAGAGCATCAGCTCGACGGCGGGGTCGATGCCGCCGGCCCGGTACTGGGCTCCGGCGTAGGCGCCGAGCACCCCGCGCATGGTGTTGATGCGGTCCTGGCCACGGGCCACCGCGTCCTGGACCCGGTCGACTTCGGCGCGGAGCCGGCCGGCGCGCTCGCCCGCCTGGTTGAAGCGCTCGGTGGCCTGTTCGGCCTCCTGGAAGAGCCGGTCGACCTGGGCGCGGGTGCCGGCCGCGGGCTCCTGCGGGAGGCCGGGGGCCGCACCGGCGGGTGCGCCCGACATGACCACCGCTGCTCCCGCCGCGGCGGCGGTGAGGACGGTGACCTTGGTGTTCCGGTCGAGGGCGCTGGGCCCGGACCGGCGATGGGACGCCACGTGAAACCGCTCCCTCCTGCTGAGCGGGACCCGGGTCCGCCCTCCGTGGGCGGCCGTGTGCCGGGGTTCCGCGCTGGCAGACAGTAGCCGCGCGGGAGGGCACCGGCCAACGACCTCCGGCGGGCACGCACAGTGACGCCCCGTCGGAGACGCAGGTCACCGGCGGGGCGTGTGGTCAGAGCGGGGCCTCGGAATTCGCCCGGATGGGCGGTGTGCGGCGCGTCCGGTCGAGGCCCTAGGGGCGTCAGCCGACGCGCACGCCGAACTGGAACGGCATGTTGTCGATCGATTCGTACTTGACGCCGCTGCGCGGGTTCGAGGCGTGCAGCACCGTGTTGCCGCCCGCGTACAGGCCGACGTGGTGCAGGTCGCCGTAGAAGAACACCAGGTCGCCCGGCTGGAGCTGGCTCTTGCCGATCCGGGTGCCGTCGTTGATCTGCGTGAACGTGGTGCGCGATATGTTCACGCCGGCCTGCTTGTACGCCCACTGGGTCAGGCCCGAGCAGTCGAAGGTGTTGGGGCCTTCGTGCCCGGATATGTACGCGCTGCCGACCTTGGTCTTGGCGGCCGCGAGGGCGGCGCCGGCCCGGCCGGAGGGCTTCACGTTGCCGAGGTCGGGGACGCGCTCGCCGGCGCCGCGGCTGGCACGGGAGTCGTCGTCCTTGATCTGCTGCCGCTCCTGGGCGGTCAGGGTGTTGAGGAGGGCCTGGGCCGCGGCGAGCTTGTCCGAGGAGGCCTTCTTCTTCTCGCCGAGCTCCTTGCGGGTGGCCTCGAGGTCGGTGAGCTTGCCCGCGGCCTCCTGGCGCTGCTGCGCGAGGGTGCGCTGCTTGGCCTGGATCTTCTGGACCGCTTCGACCTGCTGACCGCTCAGCTGCTCCAGGGTGGAGGCCTTGTCGAGGTAGTTGTCCGGGTCCGCCGAGAGGAAGAGCGCGAGGGACTGGTCGATGCCGCCGCTGCGGTACTGGGCGCTGGCCATCGAACCGAGCGTGCCGCGCAGGGCGTTGAGGTCCGCCTGGCCGCGGGCGACCTGGTCCTGGAGCTGCCCGATCTCGGTTTCGAGCTTGTCCTGGCGCTCCTGGGCCCCGTTGTACTTCTCGGTGGCCTGCTCCGCCTCTTCGTAGAGGGCGTCGACCTTCGCCTTGACCTCGTCCTTGTTCGGCTTGGCGGGGGCGGCGTGAGCGGCCTGCCCCGAGAGGACCACGGCGGCTGCCGCGGTGACGCCGAGCACGGTGGTGCGCATGCGGGTCGGCTGCTTGGGTCGACGGTGGGACGCCACGAAGGCGATCTCCTTCTTCCTAGAGCCGCCGAAGGACGCAATCCGCCCTAGAGACTCAGCGACACCTTCGCCATCCACCCCGAATGAGTGAACTACCGCACGAAGGTTTGACTGACCCTAGTGACCCTTCTGTGATCAGTTCAAATCCTGTCGGCAAAAAATTCGCTGTCCGACCAGGTTCTTTACCTACAGCACACGCTCTGTGTCGATGACTTGACGGTACGTTCCCGCGATGCCCTACCAATTCCGGCATAGGGCCCAGCAGTTACGAAACGCGCGAAAGCCGCTTCAGCAACAAGGCGGACGCCACCGGCCGCGCCCCGGCCTTGGCCACCCCGTCGGCGACCTCGCGGTCGGTGGAGACCACCACCACCGGACGGCCCGCCGGTTCGGCGCGCACCAGCTGGCGGATCAGCTCGTCCGCCGTCACCCCGGCCTTGGAGAACAGCACCCGCACCCCGCGCGGCGGCGCGAGCAGCACGGGGGCCGCCAGCTCCGCCCCGTCGAAGACACAGGTCATCTCGGCGCCCGTCTGCGCGGCGAGCATCGACAGCCCGCCCAGCAGCCGCAGGCGCTGCTTCTCCAGCGGCATCGTCGGGTAGCCGGTCTTGGTGACGTTGTAGCCGTCGACCACCAGATGGGCCTGGGGCAGCGCCAGCAGCTGGTCCAGCAGCGCCGGGTCGGTCTCCGACAGGGCGCGCGCCGCGATGTCCTTCGGGGTCATCCGGCCCGGCTCCACAGCCTCCACCGTGTCGGCGGGCCGGGTGGAGACCGGCGGCAGCGCGAGCTCCCGGCGCAGTCCCGCGGCCGCGTCCAGCACGGTGTCCAGCAGCAGCCGCAGCCGCATGTCCTCGATGCTGCGCCCCTCGCGGGTGGCCCGGCGCGAGGTCTCCAGCGCCGATTCCACCTCCGCGAGGCGGGACTTGAGGCGCCGGGTCTCGCTCTCCGCCGAGTTCACCTGGGCGGCCGCCTCGGCGCGGATGCCGTCGACCTCCGCGTTGATCTTGCGCAGGGCGGCGTCGCCCCGCTTGACGTCGCTGAGGGCGCTGCGCAGCTTGCGCTGAAGCGATTCCGCTTCCTTGCGCGCCGCGTCGAGGTCGGCCCGCACCTGGTCGACGCCCGTGCGCTGCAGTTCCCGTACGTGGGCCAGCTCCTCGCGGAGCCGCTCCATCTCGCGGCGGGCCTCCTCGTCGACCCGCTCGGCGTCGGCGCGCTGCGCCTCCTCGCCCGCGGCGGCGACCAGCTTGACCCAGCCGGCCGGCCGCAGGACGTACGCGGCGGCCGCCACGTCCAGCGGATCGGCGGCGGCGGGCGGCGCGGACGACTCCAGCGCGGAGGCGAGGTCGGCCTGCGTCTCGCGGAGCTTGTCGGCGACCCGGCCCCGGAAGACCGGGTCGCTCTCCACGGCCGTGGCCATGGCGTTGCCCGCGAACTTGGCGCGCCGGGTCGGGGTGAAACGGGCGTACTGGCGCAGCTGCGCCGGGAGGTCCGCGACCGTCAGCCCGCCGAAGGCGTCGGAGACGAGTGCGACGACCCGGCGCCGCACGCCTTCCGGCAGCGGGCGGTCGAGCACCTCCGCGGCGTCGCCGGCCGCGTCGGCCGACTCAGCGCCGCTTGCTGGCTCCACAATCCGTCACCCCTACCGTCATTCACCTGTGGGCGGGGCTCCGTCAGGAGTCCGCGCCCGGCCTGTCGACGAGCTCGATCTGGTCCACCGCGTTGCACCAGCGGCAGCGCACCGACTCGATGGTCTCATTGACCACCTCGCGCTCCTCGACCTTGGGCTCCCCGGCGAGGTCCAGGTGGACGTACTCCACGACCTTCGACGAACGGGTGACGTCGAAGCGCGTGAGGTTGCCGCACAGGGTGCAGCGCCACCGGGTGGTGTCGGTCGGCAGGGGAACCGTCATCAGGCCGCTCTCTCCTTCTATCGCTCACATGGCGCAAGCGCCGCACCCTCCCGTGTCGCCACGGTGGCGCGCGCGTGCGTGCGTAGCTCGTAACCCTACGGCCTGCCGCACCCGCCGGCGGGCCCGGCTGGGTCATGCTCGGTCGCATGATCGTAAGGTGGCAGGCCGTACGCGAGGCCGCCCGGGGCCCGGTGGTCACCCACGCGCTGATCGCCGGCTGCTGCGTGGTGTTCGTACTGAGCCCGGCGTCGGGGCTGAACCCGGTCTACGGGACGGGCGATCAGCTCCTGACCACGGGAACGGCGTACTTCCGGCGCTGGGGCGTGGTCCCGGACGAGCTGTTCACCGGCTCCGGCCGGGCGGCACTGACCCCCCTCACCGCCCTGTTCGTGCACGGGAGCTGGCTGCACCTGCTGGGCAACATGCTCTTCCTCTACGTCTTCGGGGCGATGACGGAGCGACGCATGGGCCGGGCCGGGTTCCTCTGCTTCTACGTCTGTACGGGCTACCTGGCCCTGGCGGCGTACGCGGCGGCCTACGCCTCCTCGGACCAGACCCTGGTCGGGGCCTCCGGGGCGATCTCCGCGGTCCTGGGCGCATTCCTGTACCTGTTCCCCAAGGCACGGGTGACGAGCCTGTTCCCGTTCCTCTTCTTCCTGCCGCTGCGCTTCCCCGCCTGGATCGTGCTGATGTTCTGGTTCGGCCTGCAGTGGCTGGCGGCGCACCGGGCGGCGAGCGGTCCCGGAGTCGCCTATCTGGCCCACGTGGTGGGCTTCTCGCTGGGCTTCCTCTACGCGTGGGCCCGCTACCGGCGTGGGACTAGAGTGGGTCGACCAGTGACTGCCGTCGAGGGAGACAGCCAACCGTGATCACCGCACTCGTGCTCATCAAGACCAGCGTGGACCGGATCCCCGAGATCGCCGAGGCCATCGCCGCGCTGGACAGCGTCAGCGAGGTCTACTCGGTCACGGGTACGTACGACCTCATCGCGATGGTCCGGGTGTCCCGGCACGAGGACCTGGCCGACATCATCCCCGGCCGCATCAGCAAGATCCCGGGCGTGGAGGGAACGGACACGCACGTGGCGTTCCGCACGTACTCCCAGCACGACCTGGAAGCGGCCTTCGCGATCGGCCTCGACGCGTAGGGCCTGGCCGGCTGGGGAACGTCGACAGGGCTCGGGCGCGCCGATCCAGCCGTCCGGCGTGTGAGGACCGGGGTCCGGGGCGGAGCCCCAGGGGGTCCGGGCGCAGCCCGGTACCCCTCTTCAGCCCGTCCGGGACATCGCCGTCGCCGTCGCCCCCGTCGGGACCGGGTCCCGGCACGTCACGCCCCGCAGCCTGTCAGACGGCCGGGACGCAGCGGCCCTCTTCGGTGCGGTACTGCCACTTGGCGCCGTCCGCGACGAGCTCCTTGACCGCGCGGACGAAGCGCTCCACGTGCTCGTCGGGGGTGCCGGCGCCGAAGCTGACGCGGATCGCGTTCAGGGACCGCTCCCCCGGGGCCGCCTCCGGGGCTCCGCACTCGCCCTGGGCCTGCGGCTCGCTGCCGAGCAGGGTGCGGACCAGCGGGTGGGCGCAGAACAGGCCGTCGCGGACGCCGATGCCGTACTCGGCGGAGAGCGCGGCCGCGAAGTGCGAGCTGTTCCACCCGTCGACGACGAAGGAGATGACTCCGACGCGCGGGGCGTCGTCGCCGAAGAGGGACAGGACGCGGACCGCCGGGACCTCCGCGAGGCCTTCGCGGACCTTGGCGATGAGGCGCTGCTCGCGGGCGACGAGGTTCTCGAAGCCGGCCTCGTTCAGGGCCTTGCAGGCGGAGGCGATGGAGTAGACGCCGATGACGTTCGGGGAGCCGGCCTCGTGGCGGGCGGCGGTGGTGTGCCACTCGACGTCCACGCCGCCGTCCTCACGGCGGGCCACCTTGCGCGAGGCCCCGCCGCCGGCGAGGTACGGGTCCGCCTCCTGGAGCCAGTCCGCGCGGCCGGCGAGCACGCCCGAGCCGAAGGGGGCGTAGAGCTTGTGGCCGGAGAAGGCGACCCAGTCCACGTCGAGGTCCTGGACCGAGACGGGGTGGTGCGGGGCCAGCTGGGCGGCGTCCAGGACGATGCGGGCGCCGTGGGCGTGCGCGGCGGCGGCGAGTTCCTTGACCGGCCACAGCTCGCCGGTGACGTTGGAGGCACCGGTGACGCAGACCAGCGCCGGGCCGTAGCCCTCTTCAATCGATGCCGTGCGGTCGGCCAGGGCGCGCTCCAGGGTGGCGACGGCCTCGTCCGGGGTGCGGGGGGCGTTGAGGTAGGTGACCTCGGCGTTCGTCCACGGGAGCAGCGAGGCGTGGTGCTCGGTCTCGAAGACGAAGACCTGGCAGTCGGCCGGGAGGACGGCGGCCAGCAGGTTGAGGGAGTCGGTGGTGGACCGGGTGAAGATCACCTGGTCGGAGGGGCGGCAGTCGAGGAACTCGGCGACCGTGACCCGGCTCTGCTCGAACAGGTCGGTGGAGAGCTGCGAGAGGTACCCGGCGCCGCGGTGCACGCTGCCGTAGTACGGGGCGTACGCGGCGACGTCGTCCCAGACCCGCTGCAGCGCGGGGGCGCTGGCCGCGTAGTCGAGGGCGGCGTAGGTGACCTCGCCGCCGGTGACGAGCGGCACGGTGACCTCGCGGCCGAGGACCGCCAGCGGCTCGGCACAGGCAGGGTCGACGGCCGCTGAGGTGACGGCGGCGGCAGCGGTGGCGGTGACAGCGGCGTTCAGGGTTGCGGACATGGCGGTATCTCCCGGCAGGCAGGTGTGAATGGCTTCGGTGTGCCCGTACGCGGATACGGCGCTGCGGCCGTTCGGGGTACGGGAGTTCCCCCGGAACGCGGATCGGCCGCCGCACACGGATGTGCTGCCGCAGACGTGCTGCGGGTACGCGGAAGTGACCCTGTTCGGAGGGGTGAAGAAGGGGCGGAGTCGCCCTATCGCATTCGCTTGCTCACGGAAAACGCTCCTCAGAAGACCAGGATCCCTGGCCCAGCACCCCGATAAGAGGTGTGAGGGATCCGCGCTTGCCGTAGACCTCACTGCCTACGACCTGGTCATCACCCGGGGCACCCCGCCACGGAAGGAGGGTTGCCGGACAGCAAGCCGGGGCCTAAACGCTGTCACTCGTGACCTGAGGAGAATCCTGCCACACGATCTTCGGAACGCAAGACCCCGGTCCACATGGCGGACCGGGGTCAGTGCTGGATCTTGGCCGGATCCCGTCGAAACGGGACGGGGAGGGCTACGCGTTGCTCGCCGCCACCCAGCGGGCCAGCGCCTCACGGGCCGCGCCCGAGTCCACCGACTCCGCCGCCCGTACGACACCGGCGGCGAGCTGCTCCTCCAGCGTGCCCGTACCCGGGTCCAGCGCGACCAGGGCCGCCGCCGAGTTCAGGAGCACCGCGTCGCGGACCGGGCCGGTCTCGCCGGCCAGCAGCCGGCGGGCCACGTCCGCGTTGAAGGACGCGTCCGCGCCGGCCAGCGCGGAGACGTCCACCAGCGGGATGCCGATGTCGCGCGGGTCGAAGCCCTGCTCCCTGACCTCGCCGTCGCGGACCCACCAGACCCGGGAGGTCGCCGTGGTGGTGAGCTCGTCGAGCCCGTCGTCGCCGCGGAAGACCAGCGCCGAGGAGCCCCGCTCCGCCAGGACGCCCGCGACGATCGGGGCCACCCGGGCGTCGGCCACACCGGTGGCCTGCGACCGGACCCGCGCCGGGTTCGTCAGCGGGCCGAGGAAGTTGAAGGTGGTCCGGATCCCGAGCTCCCGGCGGGCCGCCGCCACGTGCCGCAGCGCGGGGTGGAACTTGACCGCGAAGCAGAAGGTGATCCCGGCTTCCTCGGCCACCTCCACGACCCGCGCGGGGGTGAGGTCGAGGTTGACGCCCAGCTTCTCCAGGACGTCCGAGGAGCCGCTCGCGGAGGACGCGGCCCGGTTGCCGTGCTTGACCACCTTGGCACCCGTACCGGCCACCACGATGGCCGACATCGTGGAGATGTTGACCGTCTTGGCCCCGTCGCCGCCGGTGCCGACGATGTCCACCGTCCGGCCCGGCACCTCGATCAGGTTGGCGTGTTCGTACATGGCGCGGACCAGGCCGTTGATCTCGGCCACGGTCTCCCCCTTGGCCCGCAGCGCGACGGCGAATCCGGCGATCTGGGCGTCGGTGGCCTCCCCGCGCATGATCCGGTCCATGGCCCAGGCCGTGTCGTCGGCGCCGAGGTCCCGGCCGGACAGCAGGGCGTCCAGAACGCCCGGCCAGCCGCGGGCCGCCACGCTGTCGCCGCCTGCCGGGGTCACCAAGGTCATGGTCCGCTCCTGCTGCTCGTCGAGGATTCCACGTCGAATGGGAAGGGCTTCAGCCTATCCAGCCCCGGGGACGGCAAAGAGCCCCGTCCAGACACTGGACGGGGCTCTCGCCGTGGCGACACCAGGACTGACCGAAATCAGTCCCTCAAGCAATCATGCGTACTGCGTACTGCTGTACTGCGTGAATCATGAGGCCGTGAGGCCGTGAAGCCGTGATGCGGGAGATCAGTGGTGGCCGTGGCCGCTCTGGATCTCCTTGTACTCCTCGACCGTGGGCTTCGGGATCTGGTTGTTCTCCCCGTAGTAGCCCTTGCTGAGCTTGACGCGGAGCTTCTCCAGCGGCTTCACCTTGCGCTCGACACCGTTCTCGTCGACCGTGGGGCCGATCTCGGCGGGCTCGTACTGCTCGTACGAGGTGAGCGTGTGCAGCTTGCCCTGCGAGAGCGGCTCGTGGACCTCGACGAACTCACCGTGCGGCAGGCGCTTGATGATGCCGGTCTCGCGACCGTGCAGCACCTTGTCCCGGTCCCGGCGCTGGAGGCCGAGGCAGATCCGCTTGGTGATGATGAACGCGATGACCGGACCGACGAAGAACGCGATGCGGGCGAACCAGGTGATCGAGTTGATCGACAGGTGGAAGTACTGCGCGAACATGTCGTTTCCACCGGCGATCAGCAGGATGACGTACCACGTCAGCCATGCCACACCGAAGCCCGTACGGGTCGGGGCGTTGCGCGGGCGGTCCAGGATGTGGTGCTCGCGCTTGTCCCCGGTGACCCAGGACTCGATGAACGGGTAGACCGCGATCACGACGAGGACCAGCGGGAAGATGACCAGCGGGATGAAGACACCCAGGACGAGGGTGTGGCCCCACAGGTTGATCTCCCAGCCGGGCATGGCACGGATCAGGCCCTCGGAGAAGCCCATGTACCAGTCGGGCTGCGCACCGGTGGACACGTGGTCCGGGCGGTACGGGCCGAGCGCCCAGATCGGGTTGATCGAGGCGATCGCCGAGATGGCCGCGATGACACCGAAGACCAGGAAGAAGAAGCCTCCGGCCTTGGCCATGTAGACCGGGAGCAGCGGCATGCCGACGACGTTCTTCTCGGTCTTGCCGGGGCCCGCGAACTGGGTGTGCTTGTGGTAGAAGACCAGGATCAGGTGGGCCACCAGCAGGCCCATCATGATGCCGGGCAGCAGCAGGATGTGCACCGAGTAGAACCGGCCCACGAAGTCGCCGCCGGGGAACTCTCCGCCGAAGAGGAAGAACGACAGGTACGTGCCCACGATCGGCACGGACAGCATGGCGCCTTCCATGAAGCGGACACCGGTGCCCGAGAGCAGGTCGTCCGGCAGGGAGTAACCGGTGAAACCGGTGAACATGCCGAGGACCAGCAGCAGGAAGCCGAAGACCCAGTTGACCTCACGGGGCTTGCGGAACGCGCCGGTGAAGAACACGCGCATCATGTGCACGAGCATCGCCGCGATGAAGATCAGCGCCGACCAGTGGTGGATCTGCCGGATGAGCAGACCGCCGCGGACGTCGAAGCTGATCTCCAGGGTCGAGCGGAAGGCCTCCGACATCGCGACGCCCTGCATGGGGACGTACGAACCGTCGTAGTGGACTTCGGCCATGCTCGGGTGGAAGAACAGCGTCAGGTACACACCCGTGAGGATGAGGATGATGAAGCTGTAGAGGCAGATCTCACCCAGCATGAAGGACCAGTGGTCCGGGAAGATCTTGCGCATGTTGGCCTTGGCGAGGCTGTAGATGCCCAGCCGGCCGTCGGCCCAGTCGGCTACGCGCTCGCCGGCCGGAGCCTTGCGCTCTTTGGTTTGAGTGGCAGTGCTCATCCGCGCTCCCAGAAAGAGGGACCGACGGGCTCTTCGAAGTCGCCGAGCGCCTCGAGGAAACCTTCGTCATTGACGCCGATCCGCAGCTGCGGGAGCGCGTGACCAGCCGGGCCGAAGATGACTCGGGCGCCGTCGGAGAGGTCGAAGGTGGACTGGTGGCACGGGCAGAGCACGTGGTGCGACTGCTGCTCGTACAGGCTGATCGGGCAGCCGACGTGGGTGCAGATCTTGGAGTAGGCCACGATCCCGTCGTGGGACCACTCCAGTTCCTTCTTGTCCTTGATGTTCTCCGGCTGGATGCGGACGATCATCAGGGCGGCCTTGGCGATCTGCACCTGGAAGTCGTGCGCGTCCTCCTCCAGGCCTTCCGGCATGGCGAAGGTCAGCGAACCGACGACGATGTCCTCGGGACGCAGCGGCTCCATCGTGTTCTGGTTGATGAGCATCTTGCCCCGCGCCCAGATGGTCTTGCGCAGCTTGTCCTCGGGCAGCGGGCCCAGGTCGCGCAGGATCACGACGGCGGAGAGCGGCAGCAGGGCCAGCGCACCGAACATCGTGTTGCGGATGAGCGGGCGGCGGCCGATGGCCGACTCGCGCGCGCCGTCCGCGAAGTCCTGCATGACCTGCGCCTTGACCTCGGCCGGGGCCGCGATCTCGTGACGCTCGGCGGCGACCTCCACGTCGGACATCAGGGTGCGGGCCCAGTGGACCGCGCCCGCGCCGATGCAGAAGAGGGCCGCGCCGAGGGTCATGCCCAGGGCGAAGTTGAGAGCGCTCACCTTCCCGATCGGGAAGATGTAGACGATCTTGTCGACCGGCAGGATCACGAACGAGGCGATGAAGCCGATCGTGGCCAGCATCGACAGGGTGAACAGGAAGGCCACCGTGCGCTCGGAGCGCTTCGCGGCCCGCTCGTCGATGTCCTGGATCCGCGGCTTGTGAACCGGCAGACCCGGGTCGGCGAACGGGTCGTCCGCCACTGCCACGGCACCGTGGTGCGCGTCGCCCTGCTCGCTCGGCAGGTGCTTCTCTTCGGGAATCTCTTGGCTACTCATGACTTCTTGGCCTTAGCGGTGTGGGCCGCGACCCAGACGGCGACAGCGATCAGCGCACCCAGTCCGAAGACCCAGCCGAAGAGACCCTCGGAGACGGGGCCGAGGCCACCGAGCTTGAGGCCACCAGGGTTGGTCGACTTCTCGCCGTTCACGTGCTGGAGGTACGCGATGATGTCCTTCTTCTGCTTCTCCGGCATGGTGCTGTCCGGGAAGGAGGGCATGTTCTGCGGGCCGGTGAGCATGGCCTGGTAGACATGCTTCGGCTCGACGCCCTCGAGGTTGGGGGCGTACTTGCCGTCCGTCAGCGCGCCGCCCTCGCCGGTGAAGTTGTGGCACTGCGCGCAGTTGTTGCGGAACAGCTCACCACCCTTGGCGATGTCGGCACCCGCCGGGTCGTACTGCTTCTCGGTCGGCGTGATCGGGCCGGCTCCGAGGGACGCGATGTACGCGGCGAGCTGGTCGGTCTGTGCCTGGGTGTAGATGACGGGCTTCTTCGGCACCTGGGCGCCGGGCTGCTGGGCGGGCATACGGCCCGTCATCACCTGGAAGTCGACGGCTGCGGAGCCGACGCCTACCAGGCTGGGGCCGTCAGAGGAACCCTGACCGCCGGTACCGTGGCAGCTTGCGCAGCCGACGGCGTAGAGCTTCTGGCCCTCCTCGATGGCGAGGGACTGGACGGTTTCGTCGGCCTTCGCATTGCCCGCGGGCGCGAAGGCGGAGTACAGCCCCCCGGTAACCGCCAGCGCGAAGAGTAGAACGACGACCGCCGCCAGCGGATGGCGTCGTCGTGCGGAGAGCTTTTTCACGGATTACCCCGGTGTCAGGATCTTCTGCGTCGGTGTGTCTGGATGGAGTGCCGGGTCGGGCCCGGCGACGTGTTCGCTACTTGATCAGGTAGATCGTCGCGAAGAGGCCGATCCAGACGACATCGACGAAGTGCCAGTAGTAGGACACGACGATGGCCGACGTGGCCTGTTCGTGGGTGAACCTCTTGGCCGCGTACGTCCGGCCGAGGACCAGCAGGAAGGCGATGAGACCGCCCGTCACGTGCAGACCGTGGAAGCCGGTGGTCAGGTAGAAGACCGAGCCGTACGGACCGGACGAGAGGCTCATGCCCTCGTGCTTGACCAGCTCGGTGTACTCGAACACCTGGCCGCCAATGAAGATCGCACCCATGACGAACGTGATGATGAACCACGTCCTGAGCTTCTTCACGTCACCGCGCTCGGCGGCGAATACGCCGAGCTGGCAGGTGAGCGAGGAAAGCACCAGGATCGTCGTGTTCGTCGCCGAGAAGGGCAGATTCAAGGCCGAAGCCTGTTCTGTCCAGTACTCGGCGCCTGTCACGGATCGCAGGGTGAAGTACATCGCGAAGAGGGCCGCGAAGAACATCAGCTCGGAACTCAACCAGATGATGGTTCCCACGCTGACGAGGTTCGGCCTGTTGACCGTCGGGTGCGCGTGCCCGGTATCTACTGTCGTTGCTGTCGCCACGACCGACATTATGTCGGTCCCTTATCCCGCCCTCACCCCGGGGGGTGCCGTTCGGAGTGTCAGGGGCGTGTGCAAGGCCCGAACGGCCCATCAGATCGACCCCCGGAGGTCTGATCAGCAGCCTGTGCGAACCGATGTTGACACCGGGTCGGACGGAGTAGCATCCCGCGCAACATCAACGTGATTCACGGGACACGTGGAGGAACGAAATGCGGGCGACTGCGCGGGTTCTGGTCTACAGCGACGACGCGGGCACCCGGGAGCAGGTGCGGCTGGCGGCCGGGCGCAGGCCGGCCGCCGATCTGCCGCCGGTGGAGTTCCTGGAGTGCGCCACGCTGCCGGCCGTCCTGAAGGAACTGGACGCGGGCGGCATCGACGTGTGCGTGCTGGACGGCGAGGCGGTTCCGGCGGGGGGCATGGGCGTGTGCCGACAGATCAAGGACGAGATCTTCCAGTGCCCGCCCGTACTGCTCCTGATGGGCCGTCCGCAGGACGCCTGGCTGGCCACCTGGAGCCGCGCGGACGCCGCCGTCACCCTTCCGGTTGATCCGGTGGACTTCGCGCAGGCCCTGGCGGGTCTGCTGCGCGCGCGGCTCTCCCCGGCGGCCTGACGGGGCCTGTGCGCCCCGCACAGCCCTTTACCGGCGCATACCGGGGCACGAGCGCCCGTACGGTCCGTACGGGCGCCCGTGCCCCGGTTGTGGCCTCTCCAGGCGCTCCTGGCCCGGTGGTTACACCTGCGGGCGCAGGCGGGCCTGGTCGACGGGGCTGCGGCCCTCCTGGGTGCCCTTGAGGAGGGCGCTGCCCTCGCGCCAGTCCTTCCAGTCCATGTTCCAGTCGCCGAAGCCGTTGCCGAAGATGTCCATGTCGTCGCCGATGCTGTTGATGACGCGGACGATGTCGCCTTCGGTGATGTTCTCGTAGAACCAGGCGGCGTTGCCCGTGCTCATGCCGGTGCAGCCGTGGCTGACGTTGGCGTAGCCGTGGGAGCCGACGGACCACGGCGCGGCGTGGACGTATTCACCGCTCCAGGTGACGCGCGTCGCGTAGTAGACGGGCAGGTTGTAGTACTCGCTGCCGCCGATGCCCACGGTGTCGCCGCGCATCTGGACGTAGTACTGCTTGCCGAGCACCACCTTGACGCCGTTGCGGGTGGAGAACCCGGGCTTGCCGGTGGTCACCGGAATGGAATTGATCACTTCTCCGTTGCGCCGGAACGTCATCCAGTGCGAGGAGGCGTCGGTGGTGACCTCGACGCGGTCGCCGATCTCCAGCTTCAGCGGCTTGGAGGCGGCGCCGTGCAGGTCGTCGGCGATCTTGATGCCCTCCAGGTTGCTCCGGACGGACACGGTGGTGTTGGCGGGCCAGTAGTCCTTGGGCCGGTAGTGGAGCTTCTTGTCGTCCACCCAGTGCCAGGCGCCCACGGCCTCCGCCGGGGCGTCGACGACCAGGCCCCGTTCGATGACGGCGCGGGCGGCCTTGTCCTTGACGGGTTCGTTGAGTTCGGCCGTGATGGGCTGTCCGACGCCGTACTTGCCCTCGTCCGGACCGAACTCGACCTTGAGGACCTTCTGGGCCGGGGTGGTGTCGAAGGTGAGCGTGCGCTGCCCGGGGGCGCCCCGTTCGTCCTCGGTGCTCACCAGGACGGTGTAGCGGACACCGGCGGCCATCGGGACGGTGCTGTGCCAGCGGTCGCCGGAGGCGGACAACTCGCCCGCCAGGCGGCGTCCGTGGGTGTCCACGGCGCTGACGTCGGTGATCCGGCCGTCGCCGCTCTTGGCGGTGACTTCCAGGGGCCGGTCCGGGTCGACCGGGCGGCTGCCCGAGGACTGGTTGAGGGCGACTTGATCGCCCGCGTCGTAGGGGCGGGCGGACAGCGGGTTGTCGTCGCCCGACCCGCATGCGGTGGCGCCGGCCCCGAGGGACGCGACCAGCAGGGAGCAGCCGATAACCGTCCAAAGACGCGGTGACTGGTTCATGAAGCCAACGCTATGAAGATATGACAATTCCGGCGCGCGGGGTGACTGCAAACGAGGGGCCCGGACTCCTCCATTGGAGGTGTCCGGGCCCCTGGTCTCACGCTGTGGCCGCTGCGGGAAGCAGTGGCACGGGTGCGGCTACTGGTTCTGGTTCTCGCCGCGGTAGTACTCGTACACCCAGCCCCACAGACCCACGAGGATCAGCGGCGCCGAGAAGTACATCAGCCACCAGCCGAAGATGACGCCGCTGAAGGCGAAGGCGCCACCGATGGCCAGCGAGAGCGGCTGCCAGCTGTGCGGGGAGAAGAACCCCAGCTCGCCCGCCTCGTCGGCGACGTCGGCCTCCAGGTTGTCCTGGGCCATCTCGTCCACGCGCGCGGCCGTGAAGGCCAGGTAGTAGCCGATCATGGCGCTCAGGCCGAAGGCCAGTGCGAGCGCGGTGGTGCCGACCGGCTCCTTCGACCACACGCCGTACACGACGGTCATGATCAGGATGAAGGCGGCGAGCCACAGGAACATCCTGCCCTGGATCTTCACTTGCCGTCCTCCTTGCCACCAGCGACGGCCTTGGCGGCCACGGAGTGGTCCTCAAGGTGGTCGAGGGCCGCGATCTCGGGGTGGTGCAGATCGAATGCCGGGGATTCGGACCGGATCCTCGGCAGGGTGAGGAAGTTGTGCCGCGGCGGCGGGCAAGACGTCGCCCATTCGAGCGAACGGCCGTAGCCCCACGGGTCGTCGACCTCGATCTTCTTGCCGTACTTCGCCGTCTTCCAGACGTTGTACATGAACGGCAGCATCGACAGGCCCAGCACGAACGAGCTGATCGTCGAGATGGTGTTCAGCAGCGTGAAGCCGTCCGCCGCGAGGTAGTCCGCGTAACGACGCGGCATGCCCTCGGCGCCCAGCCAGTGCTGCACCAGGAAGGTGCCGTGGAAGCCGATGAACAGCGTCCAGAAGGTGATCTTGCCGAGGCGCTCGTCCAGCATCTTGCCCGTGAACTTCGGCCACCAGAAGTGGAAGCCCGCGAACATCGCGAAGACCACGGTGCCGAAGACGACGTAGTGGAAGTGCGCGACGACGAAGTACGAGTCGGAGACGTGGAAGTCCATCGGGGGCGAGGCCAGGATGACGCCGGTCAGGCCACCGAAGGTGAAGGTGACCAGGAAGCCGATCGTCCAGAGCATCGGGGTCTCGAAGGACAGTGAGCCCTTCCACATGGTGCCGATCCAGTTGAAGAACTTCACACCGGTCGGAACCGCGATGAGGAACGTCATGAAGGAGAAGAACGGCAGCAGCACACCGCCGGTGACGTACATGTGGTGGGCCCACACGGTCACCGAAAGGCCGGCGATCGAGATCGTCGCGGCGATCAGGCCGATGTAACCGAACATCGGCTTGCGCGAGAAGACCGGAATGATCTCGGAAACGATTCCGAAGAACGGCAGCGCGATGATGTACACCTCTGGGTGTCCGAAGAACCAGAAGAGGTGTTGCCACAGCAGGGCGCCGCCGTTGGCCGCGTCGAAGATGTGCGAGCCGAACTTCCGGTCGGCCTCCAGCGCGAAGAGCGCGGCGGCCAGCACCGGGAAGGCGAGCAGGACCAGAACACCGGTCAGCAGCACGTTCCAGGTGAAGATCGGCATGCGGAACATCGTCATGCCGGGGGCGCGCATGCAGATGATCGTGGTGATGAAGTTGACCGAGCCGAGGATCGTGCCGAAGCCGGAGAAGGCCAGACCCATGATCCACATGTCGGCGCCGATGCCCGGGGAGCGGACGGCGTCCGACAGCGGGGAGTAGGCGAACCAGCCGAAGTCGGCGGCACCCGAGGGGGTGATGAAGCCGGCCACCGCGATGGTCGAACCGAAGAGGTACAGCCAGTACGCGAACATGTTCAGCCGCGGGAACGCCACGTCGGGCGCGCCGATCTGCAGCGGCATGATCCAGTTCGCGAAGCCCGCGAACAGCGGGGTGGCGAACATCAGCAGCATGATCGTGCCATGCATGGTGAACGCCTGGTTGAACTGCTCGTTCGACATGATCTGCGTACCCGGACGGGCCAGCTCGGCGCGCATGAAGAGCGCCAGCAGGCCGCCGATGAGGAAGAACACGAACGACGTGAGCAGGTACATCGTGCCGATGGTCTTGTGGTCGGTAGTGGTCAACCACTTCACGACGACATTGCCCGGCTGCTTGCTCCGTACCGGCAACTCGTTCTCGTACGAGTCGGCCTCGGCACCCTGAGGCTGGTTGAGGATGCTCACAGTTTGTTCACCTCAGCATTGCGGGCCGGGTCGGTCTGCTGGATACCGGCCGGGAGGAAGCCGGTCTGACCCTTCTTCGCAAGCTCCTTCAGGTGCGCCTTGTACGCCTCCGGGGAGACGACCTTGACGTTGAAGAGCATTCGGGAGTGGTCGACACCGCAGAGCTCGGCGCACTTGCCCATGAAGACGCCCTCTTCGGTCGGGGTGACCTCGAAGACGTTGGTGTGTCCCGGAATGACGTCCTGCTTGAACAGGAAGGGGACCACCCAGAAGGAGTGGATGACGTCGTTGGACGACAGGATGAAGCGGACCTTCTCGCCCTTCGGCAGCCAGAGCGTGGGGCCCGGGTTGCCGGTCTCCGCGTTCCGGTCGCTCGGGACGCCCTTGGTGTAGACGCCTTCGGCGCCCGCGGGGAAGTCCTTGGTGTAGCGGTCCGGGAGGGAGGCGAGTTCCTTGGGAACCTCGCCGGCCTTCGGGGTCGCCGCGTCGCCGTCGACGTCCTCGACGTAGTTGAAGCCCCAGCTCCACTGGAAGCCGATCACGTTGATCGTGTGCGCCGGCTTGGCGGAGAGGGCGAGCAGCTTCGACTCGTCACGCGCGGTGAAGTAGAAGAGCACCGAGACGATGATGAGGGGGACCACGGTGTACAGCGCCTCGATGGGCATGTTGTACCGGGTCTGCGGGGGAACCTCGACCTTGGTCCGGCTGCGCCGGTGGAAGATGACGCTCCACATGATCAGGCCCCACACGAGGATGCCGGTGATCAGAGCGGCCGCCCAGGACCCCTGCCACAGGGAGAGGATGCGAGGCGCCTCTTCAGTGACCGGGGTGGGCAATCCGAGGCGGGGGAAGTCTTTCCATGTATACGAGCAACCAGTGGCGGTCGCCAGGACCACGCCCGCAGTCAGCGCCTGCAGCAGCTTCCGCCGCATCGGGCGCCGCGGCGAGCGGTCGGAGCCGTAGGGACTCACGTAGCGCCTTCCCGAGAGTCTCGGCCCGCGCGGCCGGCCGCGGCCGCATTCGGGTCGGTCGCCGGCCCTGACGCAGGCAGGGGTTTGGATGTTTATGCGGACCAAACCCTACTGGACGCTATTTGGGGTCGCGCGGGGAGGGTGCCCAACGCGCCGTTACTGACCCCGAAGGGATGGATCCGCCGTACGGGGGACGGCCCAACGGGCCCCGAATGGCGGGGTCCCGACGACATCTGACGGGCCCTGACCTCGGGCCTGTCGGTGGCAGGGGATGGGGGTAAGGAGGGGAGGGAGGGGGGGAGCTA
>NZ_JBHWMB010000078.1:27047-31967 GCF_042730015.1 Streptomyces sp. NPDC059957
GTGCCGTCGTCGCCCGAAGGGCGGGACGGACGGCACTTTGACGACAGGCCCGCCGGTCGCGGCGTCGGCGTGGCGGCCGGTTAGCGTGACCGGATGCCGTACTTCGACACCGCGTCCGCCGCCCCGCTGCACCCCGTGGCCCTGCAGGCGCTCCAGGCCTCCCTTGACGAAGGCTGGGCCGACCCGGCCCGTCTGTACCGCGAAGGGCGCCGGGCCCGACTGCTGCTGGACGCGGCGCGGGAGGCGGCGGCGGAGTCGGTGGGCTGCCGTCCCGACGAGCTCGTGTTCACTCCTTCGGGGACGCACGCGGTTCACTCGGGCATGGCCGGGGTCCTGGCGGGTCGTCGGCGCGTCGGCGGGCATCTGGTCGTATCAGCGGTGGAACACAGTTCCGTACTGCACGCGGCGGAGCTCCACGCGGCGGGCGGCGGGCGGGTCGAGGAGGTCCCGGTGGACCGCTTCGGCCGGGTCTCCGCCGCCTCGTACCGGGAACTCGTGGGGCAGGCCACCGCGCTGGCCTGCCTCCAGTCGGCCAACCACGAGGTCGGCACCGTCCAGCCCGTGACGGAGGTCGCCGAGGTGTGCGCCGCCGCCGGGGTCCCGCTGCTGGTGGACGCCGCGCAGTCGCTGGGCTGGGGGCCGGTGCCCGCAGGCTGGTCCGTGCTGTGCGCCAGCGCCCACAAATGGGGCGGCCCGGCCGGGGTCGGCCTGCTGGCGGTGCGCAAGGGAGTGCGCTTCGCCCCCCAAGGCCCCGCCGACGAAAGGGAGTCGGGGCGCTCCCCCGGCTTCGTCAACCTCCCCGCGGCCGTCGCCGCGGCGGCCTCCCTGCGGGCGGTGCGCGCCGAGGCGGACGCGGAGGCCGCCCGGCTGCGGATCCTGGTGGACCGGCTGCGGCGGCGGGTCGCCCGACTGGTGCCGGACGTGGAGGTGGTGGGCCATCCCGACCTCCGGCTCCCGCACCTGGTCACCTTCTCCTGCCTGTACGTCGACGGGGAGACCCTGCTGCACGGGCTGGACCGGGCCGGCTACTCCGTCTCCTCCGGCTCCTCGTGCACCAGCTCGACGCTGACGCCGTCCCATGTCCTGCGGGCGATGGGGGTGCTGTCGGAGGGAAACGTACGGGTGTCCCTGCCGGCCGGTACGACGGCGGCGGAGGTCAACGGCTTCCTGGAGGTCCTGCCGGGGCTGGTGGCGGGGGTCCGTGAGCAACTCGGCGTGGTGGAACCGGTGATGGCCGCCGACCCGGAGGCGGAATCCCTGGAACTGGACACCCTCGGGCTGCGGTGTCCGCAGCCGGTGATCGAACTGGCCCGGGCGATCGGGCGGGTGCCGGTGGGGGGGACGGTGACCGTGCTGTCCGACGACGAGGTCGCGCGGCTGGACATTCCGGCGTGGTGCGCGATGCGGGGGCAGCTGTACGTGGGCGAAGCCCCACGTCCCCTCGGTACCGCGTACACGGTCCGCCGGGCGGTCTGACCCGGTCGCCGCCGGCCCGTGGGTGGGGCGGCCCTGCGGGACTGTCCCCCACCCGCCCTTCGCCCGTTCCCCGGGGCTGTGCCCCGGCCCCCCGGGGCTCCGCCCGGGTCCGGGCAGCGCCCGGGGAACGGTGGAAGGGCGGGTAGGGGGCAGCCCCGCAGGGCCGAGCCACCCGCACCCGCCCACCCGGCCCCGCCCACGAACGGCAGGCGAACCGGGACCGCGAGGGGCTACGCCGGGAGGTGGGACTGGACTTCCGCCGCCGCCTCGTCGCCGTAGGCCTTCGTGAAGCGCTCCATGAAGTGGGCGCGGCCCAGGGTGTACTCCTGGGTGCCCAGGGTCTCGATGACGAGCGTGGCCAGCATGCAGCCGACCTGCGCGGCCCGCTCCAGGCCGACGCCCCAGCCCAGACCGGTCAGGAAGCCCGCGCGGAACGCGTCGCCGACGCCCGTCGGGTCGACCTTCGCGGTCTCCTCCGGGCAGCCGACCACGATCGGGTCGTGGCCGACCCGGTCGATGCGGACGCCGTTCGAGCCGAGCGTGGTGACCCGGGTGCCGACCTTCGAGAGGATCTCCGCGTCGGTCCAGCCGGACTTCGCCTCGATGAGGCCCTTCTCGTACTCGTTCGAGAAGAGGTACGTCGCGCCCTCCATCAGGGTGCGGATGTTGTCGCCGTCCATCCGGGCGATCTGCTGCGAGAAGTCCGCGGCGAAGGGGATCGCCCGCGTACGGCACTCCTCCGTGTGGCGCAGCATCGCCTCGGGGTCGTCCGCGCCGATCAGGACGAGGTCCAGGCCGCCGACCCGGTCCGCGACCGACTTCAGCTCGATCAGACGGGCCTCGCTCATCGCGCCCGTGTAGAAGGAGCCGATCTGGTTGTGGTCGGCGTCCGTCGTGCAGACGAAGCGCGCGGTGTGCAGGACCTCGGAGATCCGCACGGACTGGGTGTCGACGCCGTGCCGGTCGAGCCAGGCGCGGTACTCGTCGAAGTCGGAGCCGGCCGCGCCGACGAGGATCGGCCGGGCGCCGAGCTGCCCCATGCCGAAGCAGATGTTCGGGCCGACGCCGCCGCGCCGTACGTCGAGGTTGTCGACGAGGAAGGAGAGGGAGACCGTGTGCAGCTGGTCCGCGACCAACTGGTCGGCGAAGCGGCCGGGGAAGGTCATGAGGTGGTCGGTGGCGATGGAGCCGGTGACTGCGATACGCACGGCGTGGACGCTCCTGCGGGGGAAGGCAAGGGGACAGTCAAAACTACCCGGTCGGGGGGCGAACAGCCGACCGGCAGAAACTACCCCGTAGTAGCTCTTTCTTCACTCGCGGTGCCGTGCCTACCGTGCCCCATGACCTACACCGATGGCTTCGGGCACGTCCGGACCTCCGAGAACGCGGCGGGCACCGATTTCGAGCAGCTGCTGGGCGACTGCGCCCGGATGGCCCCGCATTGGCCGGTTCCCGCGGATCCGCGGCCGGATCGGGTGGCTCCCTCGCAGATCAACGGGATCCGCGTCCCGGCGGCCTCGGCCCGGCTCATCGCCTCCACGGCGCTCTACGGCTACTAGGCCGTCTCTTTCGGATCTTGCCGGGCCCGCGACGCCTGGCACCGTGCCTGGCCGCACTGCCGAGGCGACCACGTACGTCCAGTACGCGAGCGCCCCGACAGCACGCCCAGGCACGGCACCAGACGCCGCGGGCTCGGCCGACAAGATCCGAAAGAGACGACCTAGCCCGTCCGGCCGGGCGGCCCCGGCGGAACCGGATCCGCGTCTGTTCCGTCACACCCGCATCACCCCATGCGGGACGGGCAAAGGAGCGATGCGGTGACCAGCGAACAAGCCGAAGGACCGGAAGTACCCGAGACGCCCGAGGTGCTCGGCACCCCCGGTGCGGCACGTGCCGCACGACGACGGCCGGTCTGGGTCGTCGGTTCGATCGCGGCCGCCGTCCTTCTCGCCGGCGGCGGCACCGCGTACTGGGCTTCGATCGCCCACGGAGAGGGCCGTACGGGCGACAGCGCGGCCTCCGCGCCCCGCGCGCTGCCCACTCCGCCCGGGCCCGGCATCGCCCCCGGCGAGCCCGACCCCTCCGGCGGCGGGGTCACGTACACCGCCGACGTGCCCCTCCCGGACGGCCCGGCCACGGCGCCGGCCTTCACCGCGAGCGGCGAGGTGACCTCCGCCGAGGTGGCGCGGCTCGCGGCTTCGCTCGGGATCTCCGGTGCGCCCCGGCTCGTCGGGGAGACCTGGCAGGCCGGAGAGATCGCGGACGGCTCGGGGCCCCGGCTCACCGTGAACCTCAAGGCTCCCGGGACCTGGAACTTCTCCCGCTTCCAGGGCGGGGGCGGCACCGGCGACGACTGCGTGCGCGGCAAGGACACCTGCGGACCGGCCACCCTCCCCCAGGACCTGGGCGGCCAGGAGCACGGTGGCACGGCCGGGACGCCCGTCTCCGAGGAGGCCGCCAAGGCCGCCGCCGCGCCCGTGCTGGCTGCCGCGGGCCAGGGCTCGGCCGCGCTCGACGCCCGGATCACCCAGGGCTCCGCACGCCTGGTGACGGCCGACCCGGTGATCGGGGGCCTGCCCACGCAGGGCTGGTCCACCCGGATCGGCGTCGGTGTGGACTCCGTGGTGGTGTCGGGCAGTGGCGAGCTGAAGGTTCCGGTGCGGGCCGCCGAGCAGCCGGTGATCGGCGCAGTGGACGCGCTGGCCCGACTGAACGACAAGTCCCGGGGCTCCGGCGCCACGGACCCCGGTCCGAGCGGCTGCGCCACGAGCGTGCCGCTGACCCCGGACTCCCCGGACGGCGCCACGGACACGCTGCCCTGCAATCCGGAGCCCCGGCCGATGAAGCCGACGCGGACGGAGTCGGTGCGCGGTGCCGAGCTCGGGCTGGTCCCGGGCACGGTCGGCGCGGCTCGCGGCCTGGTGCCGGCCTGGCTGTTCGAGGTGGCGGGCAAGAGCGGTGGGCCGGGCCACACGGTGGCCCAGCCGGCGTCCCTGACCCAGGAGGCTCCCCCGCTCCTGCCCACCCCGGTCGACCCGCCCGCGAAGGGGCAGACCGTGCCCGGTTTCTCGTACGCCTCGGCCGACCGGACGCTGACCGTGAACTTCTGGGGCGGGGTGTGCAGCACGTACGCCCTGGAGGTCCGCGAGCAGCCCGGGTCGGTGATGGTGAGGATCACGGACACCCCGAACAAGCCGGGGCAGGCCTGCATCATGCTGGCGCAGGAGATGACGGTGACGGGCACGCTCCAGCAACCGCTGGGCGACCGGAAGGTGATCGACGCGACCACGGGCAAGGCCGTCCCCCGCCAGTAGGCGCCAGGACGTGCGAGAGGGGCCCGGAGGCGGGGGGGTGGGGGGGGGGCGCTCTTGTTTTTTTTCCTACTTCTTTACGTCCCTCATGGGTCCTCGGACCGCCTGCAGGGAGGGCCACCCGAAGGAAGAA